>DJUJ01000004.1:0-20068 GCA_002438345.1 Paenibacillus sp. UBA6285 | reverse complement strand
GTGCAATTAAATATGCTGTACGTGAGGGGTTTTTGTTCTTTTGTAATTTATAAGTGTAGAGAATGCAACTAAAGCTCATAGTTACGACGAAACATCGAAATAGTTGTACAAACTACAACTAAGCCGCAGCTAGTTTGCGATTGGTAGTTTTGTATTTTATTTTTCAGGAGGATGAACAAATGAGCTTTCCAATTACACGTCACCGCCGTCTGCGCGGTTCTGCTGGAATTCGTGGTATGGTGCGGGAGACAGTACTGAATGTGCTGGATTTTGTACAGCCTATTTTTGTGACTTATGGAACAGGTGTGAAGAATGAGATTAGCTCGATGCCGGGTGTGTACCATTTTTCGCTGGATACGCTAAAAGAAGAAGTGGATGAGATTGCCGCACTAGGCATCCCGGCTGTGCTGTTGTTCGGGATTCCTGAGACGAAGGATGCTATTGGTTCTTCCGGTTTTGCAGAGGATGGAATTGTGCAAGAGGCTACGCGCTTGATTAAGCAGTGGTACCCCGAGCTGTTGGTCGTTGCAGATACCTGCCTTTGTGAATTTACGGATCACGGACATTGCGGAATGGTGCATACGCATACGGTGAACGGTGTCGTGCATGGTGATGTCATTAACGATGCTTCGCTGGAGTTGCTGACTCGTACGGCGGTATCCCAAGCTAAAGCTGGAGCGGATATTATCGCCCCTTCGAACATGATGGATGGATTCGTACACGCGATTCGTGCTGGGCTCGATGAGAATGGTTTTGAGCATGTGCCGATTATGTCTTATTCGGTCAAATATGCTTCGGCATTTTATGGCCCTTTCCGTGAAGCAGCGGATTCGGCACCACAGTTCGGGAATCGCAAAACGTATCAAATGGACCCTGCCAATCTGCGCGAAGCGCTCCGCGAAGCAGAATCCGATGTGCTGGAAGGCGCTGATATGTTAATGGTGAAGCCAGCTCTGGCTTACTTGGACGTGATTCGTACGATCCGCGACCAGTTCGATTTGCCTCTTGTGGCTTACAATGTGAGTGGCGAATATTCCATGGTAAAAGCTGCGGCACTGCAAGGTTGGATTGACGAGCAAGCCGTTGTGCTGGAAATGCTGACAGGCATGAAACGCGCGGGAGCGGATATTATTATTACTTATTTTGCAAAAGATGCAGCCCGCTGGCTACGTGGTTAATCTCAATCACACCGACATCGCTGCATAAGCAGCTGCCTTATACTTATGTGACCAAGAACAGAACAGGAGTGAAGATAGATGAGTAATGTGCCAATGGCGCGTAAAGAAGAAGCATCCCGCAAGGCTTTTGATGAAGCAAAACAATATATTCCTGGTGGGGTGAATAGCCCTGTGCGGGCGTTCAAATCCGTAGGTCTGACTCCGATTTATGTGGATCATGGAGAAGGCTCGCGTATTTATGATATCGACGGTAACAGCTTTATCGACTATGTGTGCTCATGGGGACCGCTGATTATGGGTCATGCGCATCCTGAGGTTGTAAAGGCCTTGCAGGAGACGGCGGTAAAAGGGACAAGCTTTGGCGCACCGACGTTACTCGAAACAGAAATGGCAAAAACAGTTGTCGAACGTGTGGCATCTGTAGATATCGTACGCATGGTTAACTCCGGAACGGAAGCTACGATGAGCGCTATTCGTTTGGCACGTGGTTACACAGGACGCAGCAAAATCCTAAAGTTCGAAGGCTCCTACCACGGCCACGCAGATAGTCTGCTTATTAAGGCGGGTTCTGGTGTGGCTACATTAGGCTTGCCGGATAGTCCGGGCGTTCCCGAAGGCGTTGCAATGAATACAATTACAGTTCCATATAATGATT
Source organism: Paenibacillus sp. UBA6285 (assembly GCA_002438345.1). Lineage (GTDB taxonomy): Bacteria > Bacillota > Bacilli > Paenibacillales > Paenibacillaceae > Paenibacillus_AQ. Next base: position 18,235 of record DJUJ01000004.1, on the reverse strand, counting down.
TGGAGTCCACAAAGGTTGCTTTTGAACGTTATGGCAGTGAGATTGCCGCAGTGATCGTAGAGCCAATTGCCGGGAACATGGGTGTTGTACCGCCACTTCCAGGCTTCCTAGAAGGACTTCGCAAGTTAACTTCAGATCATGGATCATTGCTTATTTTTGATGAGGTAATGACAGGATTCCGTGTTAATCGTGGTTGTGCTCAAGGTTTGTTCAACATTACTCCGGATATCACTTGCTTCGGCAAAGTCATCGGTGGAGGACTTCCAGTAGGTGCTTATGGCGGCAAAAGAGAGATTATGGAGCAAATCGCTCCTACGGGACCGATCTATCAGGCTGGGACACTTAGTGGTAATCCTTTAGCGATGGCAGCAGGACTCACTACGCTGAAGCTGTTGACACCGGAAGTATATGATCGTCTGGAGCAATTAGGTGCGCGTCTGGAAGCAGGGTTGAAAAAGAATTCAATCGAGACTGGTGTTCCGCTGACGATTAACCGTGTAGGCTCGATGGTCTGCCCGTTTTTCACTGAAGGACCTGTAACCAATTTTGAGACGGCCAAGACTAGCAACACGGATCTATTCCGTCGTTACTTTGGTCATATGCTGGGCCAAGGCATAAGCGTGCCACCTTCACAGTTTGAAGGTATGTTCGTATCGGCTGCGCATAGTGAGCAGGATATTGATGATACCATTGAGGGCCATTATAATGCCCTGAAGGCCCTTTGAGTACCGGAGCCGGAGAACGAACCGGTGGTGGAGCTTGGACTAGACGTGGAGAGTGGCTGGAAGTAACACCCGGCAAAATCATTACTGGAGCCGAGGATGCTGAGGCTGCGATTGACAAGTGGCTGCTGGAAACTGTAGGCATGCCTGAGAAGCTTCATCTGCGTCTGCGCCGCGAGGGGGGCATTCAGTGGAAGGGAGATCGACTTCGGTTGGCTCTTTTCCCTTACCGTGAAGCGGGTATCGAACCGGTATGGGAAGAGCTTGAGGTGCTGTATGAGGATGATTTCTGCTTGGTTGCCCATAAGCCGGCAGGGATGGCGGTTCATCCGGATGGCAGTGGCTTAGGTGTAACGCTGGATCACCTTGTAGCTGCGCATTATGTCGCTTCCGGTGATGGTGTGGCTGTAAGGCATATTCACCGACTGGACAAGGATACAACAGGCCCGGTGATGTATGCGAAGAATGAGTTCGCACAGCTTGTCCTAGACGAGAATATGCGTGAAAAAAGCATCTCGCGGCTCTACGCCGCGATCGCCCGAGGCACAGTGCCGCCTACGCTTAAGGTGATCGACGCGCCGATTGGGCGCGATCGTCATCATGCGGCGCGGAGAAGAGTCTCGCCCGGCGGACAATCCGCCGTGACTCGAATCATCGAGTGCGAGCCCCTGCATGGCGGGAGCCTGGTGCATGTGCAGCTGGAGACCGGCCGGACTCATCAGATTCGCGTCCATCTCAGCCATATGGGTCATCCCTTGTATGGGGATGCGCTATATGGCGGCCCAGTCTGGGTCTCCAGCGCTGCTGGCCGCCATGCGCTCCACGGTAAGTCGTTGTCCTTCCGCCACCCTTGGAGCGGAGATCAGTTGGAAGTCAATGATCCGTGGCCAGAGGATATGCTACAGCTACGGGAGCTGCTGTCTGAAGCGCCTTGACGGCTATGTCATAACCCAAAGAACCGTATAATCAGCAAAAGCTGGTTCTACGGTTCTTTTTTACATCTAATTTTCGTAGAGTGAGTAAATTTCTATTTTTTTTCAAAATATAAGAAATTATAAGTTTCACATTATACATTATCCTTATATTTCTACGAGAAACGGTTGTCATCTTTGAAGGACGACAACGTCGTTTCTTCTTGGCTGTAGAGATAACCACTTGCGCTTTTTCCAACGACACAGCTATTATTACAACCCGAAAGGAAGGGATTTACTTGTTCTCCGTTCTCCGCAATCTCGGCTGGTTCTTTCGTCGAGAAAAAAGGCGTTACCTGATTGGCCTTATCTTACTTATTGGTGTAGGTGTTCTTGAATTATTCCCCCCTCGTCTGCTAGGCAATGCCATTGACGACATAGTACGCGGTTCAATTACTACAGCATCTCTAGCCAAGTATATCGGTATGATCTTCATTTTACTGTTAGTCATTTATTGGATTACCTACATATGGATGCACAAATTATTCGGAGGTTCCAACCTCGTAGAGCGCCTGCTGCGCTCGCGATTTATGAATCATCTGATGACCATGACTCCATCGTTTTTCGAACGCAATAGAACAGGTGACCTGATGGCCCGAGCAACCAATTATATCAGAGCTGTCTCAGCTACCGTTGGGTTCGGGATGCTCACACTGGTGGATTCTACAATCTACCTCACAGTTGTACTGTTCGCAATGGGTTTTCTCGTCAGCTGGAAGCTGACCCTCGCAGCAGTATTACCATTACCACTAATTGCAATAGCTATGATTTTTTATGGTAAAGCGATCCATGATCGTTACAGCTTAGCACAAGATGCGTTCGGAGATATGAATGATCAGGTGCTCGAATCTGTCTCAGGTGTTCGAGTGATCCGTGCTTATGTACAAGAGCGACTCGATGAGAAACGATTCTCGGATATTACAGAAGATGTATACAACAAGAACATGGCCGTCGCCCGTGTCGATGCCTTCTTCGAACCGACGATTCGGTTCTGCGTAGGGCTCAGCTACATTATCGGTCTTACCTATGGGATTTATCTTGTGTTCCGTAATCAGATCACGCTAGGTGATCTTGTCTCCTTCAATATGTACCTCGGTATGATTGTATGGCCGATGTTCGCCATTGGAGAGCTGATTAATATCATGCAACGCGGTGGAGCTTCCCTCGAACGTATTGATGAGACGCTAAATTCCAAAGCTGATGTTCAGAGTGCTACCAACCCGGTTCATGTTGCTAATCCTACCCGAATTGAACTTATCGATGTGACCTTCCGTTATCCCTCATCGACGATTGACAATCTAACTAATGTCAGTCTGACCTTGAACCAAGGGCAAACACTAGGTGTAGTCGGTCGTACGGGAAGCGGTAAATCAACGTTGCTCAAACAGCTGCTTCGTGAATATCCAACAGGCAATGGTGAAATTCTCATCTCTGGTGTTCCTATTCAACAGATTTCATTGGATCAACTACACAGCTGGATGGGTTATGTTCCTCAAGAACAGATCCTTTTCTCCAAATCAGTACGTCAGAATATTCAATTTGGTTTAGACAACGCGGATGACGATACGATCATGAAAGCCATCACAGCTGCCGCCTTCCAAAATGACTTAGGAACTTTATCCGATGGTTTAGATACGTTGGTTGGTGAACGTGGAGTGTCCTTATCCGGTGGTCAAAAACAACGTGTATCCTTATCCAGAGCATTTATCGCAAATCCAGATGTACTGATTCTGGACGATGCCTTATCCGCTGTTGACGCTCGTACTGAAGCTCAGATCATTGAGAATATTCGCCAAGAGCGTGCGGGAAAGACTACATTGATCTCTACGCACCGCCTCTCTGCTGTTCAACATGCCGACATGATCATCGTACTTGATAACGGACATATCGTTGAACGTGGTACGCATCAAGAGCTACTGGATTTGAATGGGTGGTACCGTGAGCAGTATGACCGGCAGCAAGTAGAGAATAATTTATCGAATGATTAAAGACATACTAGCTATGACTATGCAAAATTTTTAGGAGGTGTCACCGTTGACAAAGAGTACAGGCAAACGCCTGCTTGAATACGCATTGACCGCAAAAAAAACCTTTATCGCAGCCCTTCTACTCCTCTCTATCGGGGTAGCGGCTGAGCTGGCAGGTCCATTTATCGCCAAAAGCATGATTGACAATCATATGCTGGCCATCGAAAAGCCTTATTTTAGCACTACGTCTCCAGATGAGGCGGTTCAGTATAACAATACTTATTACAAACGCGGAGACCGTTTTGAACCAGGGGAACCTAAAGGTCAAGAAATTCGCATTCTTCAAGAGGGGAGAAGTTTCTACTTTATTAATGAACCTGTAACACAGCCTGATGGTGAGCGAAAATTCAGCAATGGGGAAATGCATATCACGCGCGGCCAAGTTGAAGCCATCTATCCTGCGGTTAAGCTTTCAGGTGATGAGCTCTTCGCTTTTTACAAACCTGAACTACCTGGCATTTATCAGTTAGTCGGTTTGTACGCTATATTCCTAGTGATCTCGATCTTTGCCGAATTCGGTAAAACCTATTGGCTACAATCTTCGGCAAATCAAGTTATTCGAAAACTGCGGACCGATGTGTATGCGCATATCCAGCGCCTTCCGGTTTACTTTTTTGACAACTTGCCAGCAGGTAAGGTAGTGTCCCGCGTAACCAATGATACCGAGGCGATTAAGGATCTATTTATTGCCGTTCTTTCCAATTTCAGTACCGGTATTATTAATATTACTGGCGTTTACATCGCCTTGTTCTTGCTCGACGTTCGACTTGGTCTGATCAGCTTGTTCATCATACCGATTCTTATTCTATGGATCGTGCTCTATCGCAAAATCGCTACAAAATACAATACAATCATCCGCTCACGTCTGAGTGAGATCAACGCAATCATTAATGAATCAATTCAAGGAATGTCCATTGTTCGTATATTCCGCCGTCAGAAGCAGCTTGGTGAAGAATTTGAGCATCTGAACGATGACTACTTGAAATATCAGAATAAAATGCTGAATCTGAATGCCTTCACCTCCCACAACCTGGTGAACTCTCTGCGCAGTCTCTCTTTTGTGATGGTGCTTTGGTATTTCGGACATGGCAGTATTACGGGTTCTACATTTGTATCTTTAGGTGTCCTGTACGCCTTCGTCGATGTGCTTGGACGTTTGTTCCAACCGATTACTGGTATGGTGAATCAGCTCGCAAACCTCGACACTTCTATGGTGTCTGCGGGTCGTGTATTTACACTTATGGATGAGCCCGGAGAGAATGTTACCGACGGTTCCATGCCGCGCTATAAAGGAAAAGTGGAATTTAAAAACGTATCCTTTGCTTATAAAAAAGACTTCGTCCTTCGCGATATTTCCTTTGAAGCACACCCTGGTGAAACTGTTGCTCTTGTGGGTCACACGGGATCTGGTAAAAGCTCGATTATCAACTTGTTATTCCGGTTCTATGATCCACAAAAAGGGGAAATCACGATTGATGGCCAGAAGGTTACAGATATTCCGAAGCAATGGCTACGCAATCACATGGGGATTGTTCTTCAAGACCCTTACCTCTTCACTGGCACTATTGCTTCCAATGTCAGCCTAGGGGATGAACGAATCTCACGCGAACGGGTTGAACGGGCTTTACGGGAAGTCGGAGCAGATAAATTGCTAGCCCACCTTCCTCAAGGTTTTGATGAACCTGTTATTGAAAAAGGGAGCACCCTATCAGCAGGTCAGCGGCAATTGATTTCTTTTGCCAGAGCGCTCTCCTTCGACCCAGCTATTCTGATTCTTGATGAAGCTACCTCCAATATCGATACGGAGACAGAAAGCGTCATTCAAGATGCACTAGAAGTCCTTAAAAAAGGACGCACCACATTCATCATCGCGCACCGTCTATCCACGATTCGCAGTGCAGATCAGATTCTTGTTCTGCATCACGGCGAGATCGTAGAACGCGGTAGCCACGATGAGCTAATGGCACTCGGCGGTAGATATTTCCGGATGTATCAGCTACAAGTAGGCGCTGGTTCTAACAGTATAGACAATAATAATGGTGCACCCTCCCGACCTTCGTTAGGTAGCTTGCAACCATCATTAGAGAAAATGTAATCGATGCCCTGAGTCACATCCAGTGATTCAGGGTTTTTCTATACTTGATATTAGAACATTTGTTCTGTAAAATGAAAAATAATACATATAGGTGGAGGAGGCATTTGATGCATACATACACTATAACTAAGAAGCAAGCTCGACTTTTTCTCCTGGCTCACCAAAAGTTAACTACGGGTGCTCTTCCTGCCGGTAAACTTAGCATTTATGATTATGTCCGTCACGTAGGCTGTATTCAATATGATCCACTTAACATCACAGGCCATAACCATGAGCTTGTCCTCCAAGCACGAGTTCCCGGGTTTACACCTGAACTAGCCCAAGAGCTACTGTATCAAGACAGACTTCTATTAGATGGCTGGGACAAGAACATGTCCATTTATTGTACCGAGGACTGGCCTTATTTTAAACGTAGAAGAGAGGCATCAGCCTCGTACCATCAAGTCAATGAGCCTGTGATGGTTACAGTAGAGCAGGTTCGGGAAGAGCTATTAAAGCGTGGTCCCCTCTCCTCTCTGGATCTAGATGGTAAGGACAAGGTAGATTGGGCTTGGGCTCCAGCTAGATTAACACGGGCCGCTTTGGAAAGTATGTACTTTTGGGGTGAAGTAGTGGTTCATCATCGTGTTCATACCCGTCGTTATTACGATTTCACTGAACGTCTGCTTCCTCATAATCTTTTAAACACTGAAGACCCTAACGCTACTGATGAACAATTTCATGATTGGTATGTGCTGCGTAGAATAGGCAGCATCGGAATGCTATGGAATAAATCCGGAGACGGATGGCTTGGTATTTCCGGTCTGAAGAGCAAGGAGCGTACTGCAGCGATTCAAAGGCTGTTACTGACGGACTGTCTCAGGGAAGTTCTAGTGGAGGGTATTAAGCTTCCTCTCTACATCCGTAGCATGGACGCTCTAACCTTAGAAGCTGTAATACAGCAGGGGTCTGAAGATGCTGAGAGTCATTCAAGTTATTCGTTTGCGGCTGCATTAGCTCCACTAGATAACTTGTTATGGGATCGAGAATTAATCCGACAATTATTTGGATTTCATTACCGCTGGGAAGTCTATAAACCTGCCTTGGAACGGGAGTATGGTTATTATGTACTGCCATTATTATATAATGATCGTTTTATTGGGAGATTTGAACCGGTGATGGATAAGAAGAGCCAAACATTAAACATTGTGAATTGGTGGTGGGAACCAGGTGAGCGCCTAACGCCAGAGATGCTTCCGGCATTAGGCGAAGCACTATCTGCACTCTCACGCTGCGTTAGAGCTTCTAAAATTCAATTTAGACCGGAGGTTGTAGAGGATTGCGGGTTAGAAGGATTATTAGAACAAAGTTTCCTCTTCTAACCCCAGCTTCGTGAACATTTCTGTGCAATAGCCCTGTAATTTGATTTCTAGCCTTCTAGCTTTATTTTTGAATCGTTTTAACTCCACGATCATTTTTGCCCTTCCAGCAGGGGTGAACGTTTCTTGTATCCGTTCTTTGAAATAATCGTGAACGATATGATTACGTTGTTTCCACACTTCTTCTAGCTGAGCGGTTTCTTGCTCCGAGAAAGGAAAGTGATGCTGGATTTCTTTGATGAGTTGACCGAGTGAATTGCTGAGTTTTCGCTGATACAGATCAGTCAGATCTGCTTCCGTGGGTGTTTTCCCTTGTGATAATTTGGTGAGCAATAACAAATTGGTCAACTGCTGTTCTAAGGCTTGACCATAATAGACTGCTAGTCCAAAATACGCAAATAACTCCTTCGATTGTTCACTCTCTGGTACTTGTGTATGCTTCATCTTTCCCCTCACTTCTGTATGCCCTGCCAGGGGCCTATAATAAACTGGTATCATCCAGGTGATTCGAAGAAGTATGTGTTCCCTTTCACATCTACTGTTAATTCTCCAGTTCCCTGCAAATTTCCTCTTCTAGAATCGAAATTAAATCTGTGATAAAAAGAAAACCGGACCATTGCTGTACATATACAGCAATGGTCCGGTCATTAAATTGTTATATAGTGAGTTAGGATATACAACCTTATGCGTATACCTTAACAGCATCGCTAATCAAACGGCACGCCTCAGCACATCTGCGGCAGGCATCGATACATTCCTGACAATGAGTATGTATATGCTTGCTGCTTTCATTTGCACAGGCTTCACAAATTTCTGCACACAGACGGAGAATTCCGGATACAAACGGACTTTGGCGGGTCATCGCTTGTATGGCGTAAGAGCAAATATCCGCACATTCACGATCCAGTCGCATGCTTTCACGCAGAGAAGCAAGATCATATTCTTTTAGGCTTGAGACATAGCTATAATTACAGGCATTCATACTTTCTAGACAAGCGTCAATGCACTCCTGATATTGAATTCGGGTCATAGCCTTAAACCTCCTGTATTTTTATAGGGTATGCGATACTATTAACCTACAAGATTAGGAATGAACCATTACAACTTCTGACAAGGAGAACTAATTACAGGCTTCTTTTAACTGTGCCAGGACGAACGAAGGTGCGTCGCTCCAACTCCAAGAGCCTAGTGCGTAGTTCACTAGATGAGAAATGTTCACCGATAAATACGGCTACGTCAGGCACTTCGCCCTGTGGTGTAATTTTCATAAAATCAGCTTCACGATAGGCATATTGGAAAAGAAACCGGCTGGAGGTGTCATTAAAGGTCACGATCCCTTTAGCTCTATATACATCTCGCGGCAGTTCCTTAACGAACTGTTCGAATTCCTCACTGTTTACCGGACGTTTGAAATAATGTGTGTACGCCATAACGTGATCGTGGGTAGCATGTGTGCCACCTGTAGTATGTTCATCTTCATCATGTACGGAACTTTCATTGACGTCTCCAACCTCTTCCAGTTGTGCATCCGTAAGCACTCCACCTGCATTACGCAGAAGCTCCTCTGTTTCCACCTCACAACGCACAGTTGGCAGGATAGGAGCATATGAGTTCCATTTCCGCAGTACAGCGGTAACCTCTTCTACCTCTTCAACTGTCACACGATCGACTTTATTCAATATTAAGACAGAAGCGCAGCGAATCTGCTCCTGCATCAAGCGATAAGTTGCCCCCTGCTGTGCGCGATACAGTTCAAGAAGATGCGCGGCGTCAACGACGGTGATCAAGCTTTTCAGTTCTACTTTTTGATATAACGAAATCTCCGTTACTCCATCCACAATTTCCAGCGGGTTCGCAGCACCCGTTGCCTCAATCACTACGACATCTGGCGACTCCTTCTTGATAAGTGTAGCCAGCTCTGTACTGAGATCACTTCGGATAGAACAGCATATGCATCCACCAAGTAATTCTGCCATAGGGACAGTTTGCTCAACTAGCAATCCATCCAAGTTCACTTCACCCAGCTCATTCATCACTACTGCGGGGCGTAAACCCTGACTTTTCCAATGATCTAGTAGGCGCTGCAGCAATGTTGTTTTGCCGCTGCCCAGAAATCCTGACAATAAAAACACAGGTACGACCTGTTCCATGTTTCATCGCTCCCCAGCAAATTGCAGTTATGTGTAGCGAGTGTACTACATGCGCGCGATGCACGCAAGCTGCACCCAAAATTCCAGCTGCATTCTGTGGGTACAAGTCAGCTTGTCTTTACTTCAGCCATACACTATCATAATAACATCTCTAATTTAGGAGTTGAGCCATTTGTCATCTGTTGAAGAACATCGGAAAGAAGCGCCTCAAACCGTTTCCTGCTATATCATTACTGTCTCGGACACTAGGACTACTGAAACAGATACCGGAGGAGCTTTGATTAAATCTTTGCTCGAAGAAGCCGGGTATGAAGTGATAGGCAGCACCATTATTAAAGACAATTATCAGGATATTCGTGAGCTACTGTATAAATGCGTCGATCATACCGGAATAGAAGCCGTTCTACTGACTGGTGGAACAGGGATTTCTCCACGAGATACGACCTATGAAGCTGTTTCCTCTTTACTAGATAAAACATTACCCGGCTTCGGTGAGATTTTTCGGATGCTAAGCTTCGCAGAGGACATCGGTTCAGCCGCTATTCTTAGTCGAGCTATCGCCGGTACCATGGGAAAGACCGCAATCTTCTCTATGCCAGGCTCTACTGGAGCCGTTAAACTGGCTATGGAACGGTTAATTATGCCGGAACTTCGCCATGTTATGCGCGAAATTTACAAGCGTTAAACAAATACCCATTTTTATATACAATAGACAAACAACCAATCAGGCTTTTGTTCTGTGCGTATAATACGGTAAGTTCACACACAAAGGAGCTGAAGGAAATGCCTGAAAGTCCAAAATGCCCGGATCAAACCGTTACTGACCCACCAAGAGTGGTTTATCAAGATTACTTCCACCCTCAAGTAGTGAATGTTATTCACGCTGTGGAAATCGTGAGACGCCATCACTGTGTACCTGTACCTCGTCACTGCTACACTTATTCTGTTAAAGATGTGATGTGCGATAACTCCATGATGCCTAGAGGCAGAAGATAACTCTACTTCACGTCGCTATTAAAAGTATCTTATAAGTGAGCGAAAGATCGGTGCTATATGCACTGGGACTTCTCTCGCTTTTTTTCTGCATAAAACAATGATAACATGGTCCATTCATCCTATAATTTTGAACACTTTTCATCCTCATTTTTAAAAAGACGCCAAATTGTCTAATAGAGTGTAAATGATCTTTTACTAGCCTTCTTCTTATATAAGGATCAACTGTTTGAAAGGAATCAACATTTTTTTCAAAAAGCTTTTTGCTAAGATTGGATAAAGAGTAAAAATCGTCTATCGTATCTCCCCTCATGCAAACTTTCTTTCTTTGATAGCCAATGTAATGTAGCTGATTTAGGGTCCAGCAGCACGCAAACGCATCCCGCGTAGATGGCGCCGAGAACACACTCGGCGAATTCCATGCGGTTTCCGGACAGGATAGAGATGTTTCGTTTCGCATGTCTGCCATGCCGCAATCCATTTGAAACCTGTTGAACCGACCTCATGAACTGAGAATAGGTACGTTCTTCCCGGCTGTCTAAGATCGCAATACTGTGATTCTCAATCTGTGCACGTTTTATTATGTGCTGTATCAGGTGCATAGATTTCATCACGCCTGCGCTTTTTCTTCAATAGGGCTGATTGCTTTAAGCTGCATTGTTAAGACGGCTGCAATAACGGCTTTTATGATGTCTCCCGGAAGAAAGACCAACGCGCCGACAAGTCCGGTCAAGATCGACGTATTTGTTATCAATGCCATGATGGGGGCGCCAATCAGATTCACCAGCATTACGCCAAAGATCAGATTGACGGCTATCAGCTTCCAAGTTTGGAGCTTCGGCCAGATTTTTTCGGAATACCAGCCGATGAAGCAGGCCGCGATTGGCCAGCTGAATATGTACCCTGCAGAAGGTCCAACGAGCACCGCGATTCCGCCGCGACCGCCGGTCAGTACAGGCAGGCCAATGGCTACGAGAATGATGAAAATAACTAGACTGAGGGTGCCCATCCTTTTCCCTAGAAAACATCCAGCCAACATGACGCCAAGCGTCTGGGCAGTGATCGGAACGGGGAGGAAGCCGAGGGGTAAGGGCGGAATCATGCCCAACACCGCGATAAGAGCTGCGAATAATGCAGCATAAATAAGTTCTTTTGTCTTCAAGAAAATGACCTCCATTGGGTAAGAATAATTGTTTTCTGGTTAGATAATACGTCCAGTAAGCTGAATTATAATGGAGGCACTCTCAATTGTAAACCTAAATATATTCATAGGTTTACAATTGAGTGAAATACCACGCTTGAGTTTTTCCTATTGTTATATAGAATTAGAGTATTCAGTCGCAATCGTGNNATCGTTGAATGTTAATCTATTCGATGGGTTTTGGTCGGAGAGTTATACTTTTGGAGGTTTAAGTCCATGACAGTTAAAGAACATATTCTAGCCTTGCTCGACAGTAACAAAGGTGAATATTTTTCCGGCGAGGAAATAGCAGTACAGTTATCCGTGACGCGCAGCGCTGTCTGGAAAGCCATAAAATCGCTACAGACAGACGGTTATTCCATACAAGCTGTAACCAATAAAGGATATTCCTTGTCACCTCAAACGGATATCTTATCTGCCAGTGCCATTTCAAAGTTCCTGGATACACAGGGGCAAAAGTTACGTGTTGAAGTCTTTAAAACAATATCTTCAACGAACGAAGCCGTAAAAATTCTTGCCTCAAATGGAGAAGCTGAGGGTAAGGTAATCCTTTCGGAAGAACAGACAGCTGGCCGTGGGAGAAAGGGCCGAAAATTCTTTTCTCCACCTGGATCGGGTATATATATGAGTATCCTGCTGCGTCCCAAGCTGTCAGCAACAGACTCCGCTCTGCTGACCACTTGCGCCGCAGTTGCTGTTGCCCTTTCCATCGAGAGAGTATCCGGTAAAGACACGCAGATTAAATGGGTTAATGACGTTTTCATGGAAGGCAAAAAGGTGTGCGGGATCCTCACCGAAGCTTCCGTGTCACTGGAAAACGGCTGGCTTGATTATGCCGTTCTCGGCATTGGTATTAATGTAGCGCTACCGTCCGACGGCTTTCCAAACGACCTTACCGAGATTGCAACATCTGTAATTTCCGAAAGCAATCATTATGGTGATCTTCGCAATCGACTCGTGGCAGAAATACTAAATAATTTCATGGGATTTTATGAGCATTTAACGGACAGATTGTTTCTTTCCGAATATAGAAAACGAATAATTTCACTGGGAAAACCCGTAACGGTGATGAAGGATAATAAACAACGTAAGGCAACAGCCATTGATATCAATAACGATTGTCATCTGAAAGTCAGATATGAGAATGGTGACGAGGAATATCTTTCAAGTGGAGAAGTCAGCATAAAAATTTAGCTGTGGCTCTTTTTAAGTATGGATTGACATTGAGGATGNNATTAATGAATATCATGTTAGCGTAAAATTTCATATCTACACTGTTAAGTGATAATCTATGATAAAGTCGTTCTTTGCAGTGCGAAGATAATAGGGTTCTTTCTCATTTTCTTTTTCAAAAACACCCATGTACCCAACTTCATTAAAAACAACATAAAATCTAATTCTCTAATAGCTTCATTTCTATGCTGGAGAACCCATATATTGAACGCTACATGAGGATCGTCTACAGGTATTTCTGACTTTGGATTTTTATCTTTTTGACATAGAACTCACAAAGTAAAAAAGCCCCAATGATTATCATGCAGTCAATTTAACTTCAATGTTCAAAGAAGCATATCCAAAGAATCCAGCTCAATAGAATCATTCCTCCCCTCTTCCAATATATACAACAAACCCGGCAGACCAATCTGCCGGGTTTATTTCTTACTATCTATATCCAATTTGCGGATGAATGATGATTACATCTTACAAATCAGGATGCTCATGTTTCGCTTTTAGACGATTCCAGCGGCGCTGCACTTCTTCCTCGAAGCTGCGTAAAGCTGGCTCATTCTCAGGCTTCAGCAAATGACGAGTTTTACCCATCGTCTTCAGCCATGCTGAGAGCTCAACGCGTTTGCCTTTGTCCTCTGGATTGTACGTAATATTCGTAGAACCGTGCTCCACTTCATACAACGGGAAGAAGCAAGATTCAACAGCCAACGAAACGATGTTGGTGCCTTCCTTATCTTCAGACATCCAGTTCAGCGGACATGCGATTAGGATTTTACCGTACACCAGTCCCTCGTTCTGTGCGTACCACTGAGCTTTTGCTGCTTTCTTCACGAGATCTTGCGGGTAAGCTTCGGAACCTGTGAAGACATATGGAATGTTAGTAGCTGCCATAATTTGCGCAGTATCCTTATGCTGTGTTACTTTACCTTGCTGATTCTTACCAATGCTGGATGTAGAAGTACGGTGACCCAGTGGTGTGGAATAGGACTGCTGAGCACCAGTATTCATGTATCCTTCATTATCGTACTCTACGATAATCATTTTGTGACCGCGTAGTGCAGCCCCAATCGCAGGCCCCATTCCGATGTCCATACCGCCATCACCGGTTACCATTACAAATGTAAAGTCGTCTTTAAGCCCTAAACCATCAAGCTCACCACGGCGTTTGCGTTCCCAGAACATTTCTACGACACCGGATAAGGTAGCTGCACCATTTTGGAACAGGTTATGAATAAACGTAGATTTATGAGATGAATATGGATATCCCGTAGTTGTTACCATAGCACAACCTGTGTGATAAAGCGCTACGATATCCCCTTCGATGCCTTTGAAGAAAGTCTCCAGTCCTGAAAATATCCCACAGCCCGGACATGCGCCATGACCTGGTGCAAGCCGTTTAGGTTTCTTCGTCAAGCTCCGCAGTGGTGGTATCCGCACACTTAATTTACCTGTTGCTTCGTCTTGTTTCACAGTAATTAACCCAGTCTTAAGCGAATCAAAGTCCATCGGCTTCAAAAGACGCTGTGGAGCTTTGTCAGGTGTACCTGGATTGTGGCCATAGTAGNNNCCATAGGTGAACAAGGCTGCCTTGATTTCATTTACCATATTACCGCCGTGACCACCAACCGAATCCGCGCGGTCGCCTACGGTGATTGCCTTAACATTCTTCAGTGCTTCAGCCATTTGCTTTTGCGGGAAAGGACGAATCATATTTGGCGAAATTGAACCTGCTTTGATACCTTGCTTACGAAGCTGATCCACTACATCTTTAATGATCTCTGACGAAGAGTTCATCAAGAATACAGCTACTTCCGCATCTTCCATCCGATACTCTTCGATCATTGGATAGTGGCGTCCGGTCAATTCAGCGAATTATTTAGCGATTTCTTCGAAGACTTCACCCGCATTATACATCGCTACAGACTGCTGATAGCGGTTATTGATATAGTCAGGTTCGTTCATGTAAGGACCTACGGTAACTGGATTATTGCGGTCCAGTGTATCTGTAAAGCCTACCGGAGGTTGTGGCCCAACGAATTTATGAACATCCTCACGGTGAGTAAATGCCTGTACTCGACGTTTCTGGTGAGATGTAAAATACCCATCTGATGCTACCATTACTGGAAGACGCACTTTGGCGTGCTCAGCAAGCTTTAATGCCATCAGGTTCATATCATAAACAGATTGTGGATCACGGCACATCAGAATCGGCCAGCCCGTATTTAGCGCAAAATACAAATCAGAATGATCACCATGGATATTAAGCGGACCGGAAATCGAGCGGCAGATCAGGTTCATAACCATAGGCATCCGGGTACCAGCTTGTACTGGCAATTGCTCAAGCATGAACATATAACCTTGCGCACTTGTAGCATTAAATACACGTCCACCAGCTGTCGAAGCTCCATAACAGATTCCAGCAGAACTATGTTCACCATCTGATGGAATGAGCATAATATCATGCTGTCCATTGGCTTTCATTGTATCAAGAAATTGTGCTACTTCTGTCGATGGGGAGATTGGAAAATAACCCATGACATGATAATTAATCTGATGAGCAGCATAAGCTGCCATTTCATTGCCGGATTCATATAGGAATTTCTGCTCAACCTTCGTAGAGCTTACTTCTTTTTCATAATCTATAGCCACGTGTGTTCCACCTTTCCTCTGTTAATTAGGCCTCAGTAACGAGATCAAAAATATGACGTACCGTATGGCTCTCTGCGTATCCATCTTCCTCACGTTCGCCAGACAAGGCAGTTGTCGGACAGGCTTCTACGCATTTCAAACAGCCTTTGCAGTATTGATAATCGATCCCTTGCAGGAACATTTGCGGGCGCCCTTTCTTATCAGGCTGTTCCTCCCAAACAAAACATAGATCAGGACATACCGTATCGCACTGCGCACAATGAATACAATCATCTAATTTAAAATGAGGCAATAAACCGGAACGTGAAATACTGAGATTTTTTAAAAAGCTGCTGCCAGGATTCGTAATGGTTCCACCGATAGGTTGTGTTTCATAACCTAAGGTCGAAATATCGGACCGAACGTACTCAGGCATAATCGCACCTTCTGGCAATGGAAAATGCATGAAAGTAACTTCATTAAATCCACGTTCGAAAGTAGTTAGTGCTGACTGAACAGCCTGCGGATATTTTTTACCAAGCGATTTCTCAATAACACCCTTCATTATTTCAGGATCCAAGAAATCACACATCCGGAACAATGCACCTAACATCGCCATGTTTACGCGGTTCTTCTCATCTAATGCGATCGTTGTGGCATCAACAACTGCTATGGTTCCTGCCATCATATTCAGGGAAGACTTCAATTCCTCCGGCGACTTGGCCGAGTTCACTAACACCGTGCTATGATCATAAATTCCGCTAGTCACGTTGACGGTCTTTGCCAACGCTTCATGGAATATTCCTACGACATGTGGACGTTTAACAGGTGAAGTGTCACGAATATGCGTGTTCAAATCACAAAAACGGATATGCGCCTTTACCGCTGATCCCTTCTTCTCAGAACCATAGGATGAAAAGCTCACTCCATTCATTCCAGCACCGACAACGCCTGCTTCTGCAAGCATTTTACCAGCTAAGTTCGCGCCTAGCCCTCCAATTGATTCCAGACGAATCTCAAAAAATCCGAGTTCGTTCACTTTTGGTAACTGTACCACCGACATAGCCCCTTTCAGAATGTCATCAGTATAATATCCTTTTGACTTTTTCAACGATTGTAACTTGATTTTGCAAGTCGCGAAGTGACAAATCTTGCATTTTCCATGTGTTACCTAAGCTTATTTATCTACTTTTATTTAGCAATAAAATTAAAAATTAAGATGTTAAATTTATCACATTCCACATGATAAATATCACACTCCAGTGAAAAGTCACCCGTTTTCAAAAAAATGTGTGTTATTTTTACTTTTCAACTAGTCCATTTCAGGATAAACTGATGCTTGGTGTAATTTTTCGAACACAGCTTAGGAGGCATTAAATGTGAAGTCAAACGAAGCATCATTACAGAAGAAATTGCTTCCTCGGCATATCAGCTTTATGGCGATGGGCGGAGTAATCGGTACGGGGATTTTTAAAGGAAGTTCTGAGACCATAAGCATTGCTGGACCTGCGGTTATTCTTACCTATGTATTAGCGGGCTTGCTACTCTTAGTGGTAATGGGGGCAATAGCCGAAATGGCTACGGTATACCCGAATAGGAACATGAAGGACTTCATCCGTGAGGCTTTTGGAGAACGACTCTCCTTTATCGTGGGTTGGTTATATTGCTTCATGTGGTTGACCGTCTGTGTAATTGAAGTGCTGGCGGCAGGAAGCTTCTTGCAATACTGGTTACCGGATGCTCCATTATGGCTGCTTAGTCTAGCATGTGGTGCTTTAATTATTGGCATCAATATGATGAGTGTAGCCGGTTACGGGGAAACTGAATTTTGGTTAGCCGGAATCAAGATTGCAATGATCATCATCTTTATTGTTTTGGGAACCTCATTAATATTTGGACTGTTACCCATGACTGAGGCTACTCCTTACTTACACAACTTTACGGATCATGGCGGATTTCTCCCACGTGGATGGGCCCCGATTTTCTCTGCCCTTCTCGTTGTAATGTTCTCATACGGTGGATCGGAGTTAATTGGACTAACTTTGACGGAGACAAAGGATGCAGAGAAGGTCTTACCTAAGGTTGTCAAAAGCTTCATTCTGCGCGTTATTCTGTTCTATTCCTTGCCAATCTTAGTCATCTGTGGCTTAATTCCATGGAATCAGTTGAATGATCATACCAGCCCGTTTGTTCAGGTGTTAGCTGCAACAGGACTCAAGGGTGCCGATCACATTATGAACTTCATTCTGATTACAGCGGTACTCTCTGCTGCCAATTCTGGTATTTATGGTGCCACTCGGATGCTGCACTCTATGGCCTCGCAGGGCGAAGCTCCCCGTGGCTTGGCAAAAACGTCTGCAAAAGGCGTACCGATCAACAGTCTGAAGCTTTGCGCCGTTGTTCTTGTTATTGGTTCCCTGTTAGCGTACTTCGCGCAGGATGGACTGTTCCGTGTGCTGATGGCCGTTCCAGGCTTTGTAGTTTTACTGGTCTGGATCAGTATCTGTATGTCACAGCTAAAATTGAGAAAATCCTATCCGAAAGAACCGACCTTTAAGGTATGGGGATTCTCTTATATAACCGTTCTGACACTTGTCTGCTTAGCGGTTATCGCGATTTCCTTCCTCTTCGATGCTCAAAACCGCATCAGTATAGGCTCATGTNNNNGCTCTGGTCATTCGTGAAATTCAAAAAGAAGAACTGTAACATTTAGCTCAGACTGATTTATCAAAAAGAGGTGTATCCCTTGTTCTTCACTTTAGCGAAGAGAGGGAAACTCCTCTTTTTATTGTTGCCACACAAGACCGGATTTCCTTTATCATGGAAGATTAATTACTAAAGCGGGGCGCACGCCGTCACG
>DJUJ01000239.1 GCA_002438345.1 Paenibacillus sp. UBA6285 | reverse complement strand
GTTAGTTGAACAAAGGGCTACCACTCGGCATGCCTTTCATTATTGAGCTATAGTGTCACGTTTGATCAATTAATTGCTATATTTTTCTTCAATAATTTGGTCTATTTGGCTAATAAAATCTCTCGCGAGCTCTAGTTGTTGAGTAGCAAATTTTAAATCACCATAACCTTCAATAGCGTAATCTAAATTACCTAGTGTAGACATCAATATGCGAGCAGTAATGGCAAAACTAAAATAACCGTTATTTTTCTTACTCTTAACTAGTTGAGCATCGACATAACCAAGAATTCCCTTACAAAATCCAAAGGTTTGATAGTATTCTCCAGCGTGCTTGTAAACACGACTATCGTTTGCAAACTTGGAATGATAATAATAAATTGTCCGTTTCTCCCCATAGCAAAGTACATCCTGTTGCTCAAAGAAAAATCATCCTGATTGGTATCTAACTTTGCTACCCACCAATGAGAAGCATAATGACCAATATATTCATAGGCCAACAAGTAAGGCTCCGTAGATTTTTTAATCCATTCTGCAGATACGATTCTCTTGCCCTTCCACATACCATCCTGCAAGTAAAGCTGACCGAACTTAGCTAAATTATACGGATGTAACCGTAAACCATCAGAGCCATAACTAAGGCCTTTCGCATCCTCAAACCAACGGTAATCCCCGTCTATGCCTAAAGGTTTAAATAAATACTGCTCCGCAAATGCCGAAGTCTTCATGCCGGTGGCTTTGGTTAATATAGCGGAAAGCACATGAGAACATCCCGAATTATAGTTCATTCGTTTCCCCGGATCATCAACTAACTCCCTGTCGAATACAAACTTTGCTACATCGTAGGTAAACATAGGCGGCATATAGTTCCATTCGCCGAACTCCGGCCAATCCAGCCCTACGGTCATCGTCAGGAGCTGTTCTATCGTAATGTCTTTCTTACGTGGGTCTGCTTGATTGTTAACAATATCAGGAAAATAATGCTCCATGGTAACTTTGATTGAAGGTATAAAGCCTTTATCAATCGCTATCCCTATCAATATGGAAATGATACTTTTGGTACATGAATTAATCCTCTGCAGGTTGTCCCTAATTTTATTGCTTTTGTAATACTCGTGGATTAATTTACCTTCCTTTAAAACCAAACAGCTCTTAATTTTCGTCTTCTCAATGGACTTCATGAATTTCCTCATTAATTCCATATCCATGTTATACTCTTCCGGCGTAGCAGTAGGCCACGTATTTAGGCTTTGCATTCAAATTTCCCCTTCATACTTTGTTTACAGTAATTTCAGTTAACGTTATTTTCCGAAATTCGTGAAATAATTGAGTTATCCTGCCCGTAAGCTTAATGAAAAAGCAGCCGGTCGTTTGAGTGCTTGCTTAGTTGTATTTTATTGAACTATCGTGTCCCGTTAGAATCACATGATCGTTTTGATAAATACTTCAGTAGCAACATTCGAGCTTCCTCAAAGTTCTTGTACTCACGACTAAATACCTCGTAATCATTGATTATATCCTCAATAAACTTGTACTGTTGAAACCAATTAAAGAATGACAACTGTAATTTTTCGATTTGTCTTTGAGGAGTTTCTGCTGTTTTACCAGCTAAAACGTAACTTAAAGTCCCGCAATATTCATGCAGTAAGTGTTAAAATCACCGACTAAAGAGTTTTTGTCGTCCGTTAGCTTCATAAAGTCAGAGCGAAAATCAACCTGTATTTTATCAGTGTCCCTATACGGGAAGGGATTATCTAATTCGATGCTTGTCAATTTTTAAATCACATTATCCACAATAATTAACCACCCGTTTTAGCCATTTCTTATATAACTTATTTCGGTATACTACTCAACTATCCTGCCCGTTCGTATTATGAGGTCACCAGATCTTTCTGGTGGACCTCATTTTTGTGTGGTCGTAAGATAGCGGTAGCCGGGGATCGAACGTTTCTGCCCGTGGGACTTGGATCCCGAGAGCTATTCTGTTCATCCCCCCTACTTGTTCAACCATGGTTAGGCTGGTTGGGACGTTGATCCCGTATCACATGCGATAGTGTGGAAGACAAGAAGGTTAGGGGTTGCCGGTGAAAATACTACAGGAGTGATGTCATGAATCCAGTCATTGGTTTGGATGTGTCCAAGGGAGAGAGCCATGCACAAGCTTTTTTAGACCGTGGAGTACCTCATGGGAAGATCTTTAGATTTAATCATGATCTAGAGGGATTATCGTCTTTTCTTAATTATGTTAGAGCAGTGGAATCAGCTGCTGGGATGAGCCCTTGCATTGTAATGGAGGCAACAGGTCATTATCATAGCCCTGTTGTTCAGTTTCTGGATGAGCACCAGTATCTGTACATCGTCATTAATCCGTTAATCTCATATGAAGCCAAAAAAACTAATTTAAGACGGGTCAAGACGGATGCTGCTGATGCCTATCAACTTGGGGCGCTGTTCTATAAAGAAGAGTTTGAACCCATCAAAAAACGGGGTCAGCATCTCATGAATTTACGCTATCTTACACGACAGTATGAATCCCTAACGGGTATGTATGTTCAAGCAAAACTACAATTCCAGGCCATTCTGGATCAAGTTTTTCCCGAATACCATGGCGTGTTTGGTGACCTTTATTCGAAAGTTTCACTTCGATTTCTAGCCTTACACCCGACGTCTAAAGAAGTCCTGGATATGACTGTGGAAGAGATTACAACAACAATCCAACGTCTTACTGGACGCGGCAGATCCGTCTCATGGTGTTTGGAACGCGCTCATATCTTAGTAGCGGCAGCAAGTCGAAATCCCTTTAAGGAGACGGCTTTTCCAAGTCATTTGATCTCCATGCAGCTGCTCATCAAATTGCTTCTTCAATACCAGGACCATCTAGCAGACCTTAATAAATCAATAGAGACCCTGGCTGAAGAGTTACTTGAATATGATTTAATCCAATCGATACCCGGTATCGGCACTAAAATTGCTGCAACAATCTTGGCTGAGATTGGGGAAATCGATCGGTTCGATCACGCAAAGAAGCTGGTGGCCTTTGCTGGTGTTGATCCCAGTGTATTTGCTTCAGGTAAGTTTGTGGCAACCCAAAATAGAATCACGAAACATGGCTCCAGAAGGCTTCGTACAGCCCTGTATCAAGCTGTGCGATGTGGTATTCGTAGTAATAGAAACAAGAAATTAAGAGCTTACTACGATAAAAAGCGTGCGGAAGGAAAGCTGTTCAAAGTAGCGGTAATTGCTTGTGTAAACAAACTCATTCACTGGATTTTTGCCATCTTGACTTCAAAAGAAGCATTTCGGCTAGAATGATCAGCATGAAATAGAAAAAGATGAAATATATTCCTGTGCCGAAGGGGACGGTTATTTGTCATATCTTTTTTTAAGTATACCACTCCTGGAATCGGCCATTAATAATTAAATATTGACAAGCTATTAGCTGGAATAGTTTAACGACAGAAGGAGCAGCTGCCGCGGCGGCAAACTGCTCCCAGGATCTCTGGACTAACGTGTTCCGTTAGTCTGACTCCAACGACCACGGTGCATCACAGATTGTCGCTCCCTTTTGGGAAGCACTCATGGGAGATTAATCNNTTGAGAAAAGCCAGTGCGGTAGACCTTTCGGTATTGAACTATCACGTCAATCTTTCGGAGATAGTTTTACTTATTTCTTCAGGGTTTTTAACATCAATGATTAACTTTGATATTTTAAATTTACCAACAAGAAAATTATTCAAGTCAAAATGAAGGGTATCAACCTCATTATTAAAAAAGTAGAGATGATAACCTCCATTGAATCTAAATAATCCATTTCTTTTTCCTCCAAAAGAAGCACCATAAAGCTTGAAAGCATTTGGTATGGGTCTACCTGTTGTTATCCCCTTAATCGAAGAGTATGGAATTTGCAACCCTTTATCTAATTTTAAAAAGGGCGAATTTCCAAGATCGATATTTAAATGGGTTTCCATTAATTGAATTGTACGTTCCATTCGTTTAGTCCACCATTTCATAACGCTTTAGTATTTTTAAAATATATTTACATATTATACCATAGATAATCTTATTTATAGAATTTATTGAGCTAATTTACCCAAGAACTGAACATGAAACCGTATATTTCGCCGGTTGCATGATGGAATATTACATTATCCTGCCCTTTAGCTTAACGACAGAAGGAGCAGC
>DJUJ01000164.1:46511-49437 GCA_002438345.1 Paenibacillus sp. UBA6285 | reverse complement strand
GAGCTGCGAAAGTTGAGTTAATTATTGAGATATTTTTCAAAAGTTTTCTTAGATGGACATTTATGCTATAGTACTTTATCTAGTCATTTACAGATGTATTGATTCAGCAGGCGATGGATAAACTGACTTTTGGCAAAACTAGAAATACTGACATCTATAAAAAGAAAAGAAAGGCAGGAACTCCTTATGGACAACGGCAATTTGGCTACGTGGATACTTTCACTTGTTATGATTATAAACATATTGCTCTCTGCTGGTTTTTTATTTTTTGAGAGGAGAGATATTGGTTATACGTGGGCTTGGCTTATGGTCTTTTATTTCATCCCCATTTTGGGCTTTATTATTTATCTCTTTCTTGGTCGTAATTTAGCAAAAAAGAATTTCTTTGGCCTTTCAGCTGAAGAAAGTAAATATCTACAATCAGCTGTAGATCATCAATTTGCCACATTGAAGGATCAACGCGAGGATCAGAACCCTTTGTTCACGAAATATGCTGATTTAATTCATATGAACCTTGTTTCATCGAATGCGCTAATGACAACAGACAACGAGATATTTATTTTTAACGATGGTAAACAAAAGTTTGATTCTTTGTTTAATGATATTAGAAATGCCAAGAAAGAAGTTAACATTCAATATTACATAATCCAGCCTGATGCCTTAGGGACAAAATTAAGAGATGAATTAACCAAAAAAGCTAAAGAAGGCGTAAAAGTGAGGGTTCTCTATGACGAAATCGGCTCAAAGAGACTTTCTCTTAAGTTTTTTAAAGAACTACTTTCTGCTGGTGGAGAAGTGGAGGTATTCTTTCCATCACTGCTTAGACCTATAAATTTTCGTATGAATAATCGAAATCATAGAAAATTATGTATTATCGATGGGGAAATTGCTTATATTGGTGGGTTTAATGTGGGAAATGAATACTTAGGTATAGATAAAAAGTTTGGCTATTGGCGGGATACACATTTTAGAATGAAGGGAGATTCTGTTAATCAGATTCAAGGAAGATTTATCCTGGATTGGAAACATGCCCGGAAACACGAACAGGTAAGCTTCGATCAATTTTCCTCTAATACTGAAGGTCATGTCGGATCAAGTCCCGTTCAAATTGTGTCTAGTGGTCCTAACTCGCTGGTTGAGCATCTTAAAAATATGTATATTAAGCTTATTTTAAATGCCAAAAGGAGTATATATATTCAAACGCCATACTTCATTCCAGATAGAAGTTTTATGGATGCATGTAAAATTGCACTCCTATCTGGCGTTGATGTCCAGATTATGATACCTAATAAGCCTGATCATCCTTTTGTTTATTGGGCCACTTGGGCATATGCTGGGGAATTATTGAATTATGGAGCGAAAATTCTGTTATATGAAAATGGCTTTTTACATGCCAAGACGATTGTAGTAGATGAAGAAGTAGCATCTGTAGGGACAATGAATATTGATTCCCGGAGCTTTAGACTCAATTTCGAAGTTAATGCAATAGTATATGATAAAAAAGTTGCTAAACAACTTCAGGAATTGTTTCAAGAAGATAGCAAGTTAAGTACAGAACTTACTTCTGAACGTTATAAAGAAAGGTCCCTTATGATCAAATTTAAAGAGGGGATTTCTCGTCTATTTTCACCGATCTTATAAACACCCCAAACTATATACTCCGTACAAAAGGCGAACTGTAGATATATGAATCTACAATTCGCTGCGGGGTAATGATTCATTTATACTGGATGTCGCTTTACACCATACCCTGTTTTGACTTCATGCACTTAAGATTGTATGTGCGACCGTATGCTTTTGCATATCTGACGATTCGGTCAATCATGCTGGTGTCTTTCAACTTCGTAAACGGGCACGGATCGGGAGCAGTATTCACTTCCAAGATCCATGGCTTAAGGCGTTGATCCAAGGCAATATCCACCCCGATTTCCTGAAGGCCGGGATAGGAAGTGCTTAGCTGTCTGGCGGACTTCACTCCAATTTTCTTCAGGGATCGGATCAATATTTTACAATTCTCTGCGCTTGTGTAGGCTTTCAATAATTCCTCAACCGGATAAATCGTGCCTCCTTGACTCCCGTTTGTAACCACTTTGCGAGGATGCGCTACGCGTCCTGCAACCCCTGTAGCTTCCCACCCGCTCTTAGCATTTCGCTGCACCATCACCCGGATATCGAAGGGGCGGCCATCGTAAACCAAAAGACGGATTCCCTTCTGTACTAAATAGGACTTCCCCATCGTCTCTTTAAAGATTGCTCGATATGCTGTGTCGTAATCAGGAGATGTGTGCACATGTGTACCGGATTGATAGCTGTATTGTGCGCGTACGAGTTCAACCCGTATCACGCCCTGTCCTAAAGATCCGCAGCAAGGCTTAATGTACACCATCTTATGTTTTTCCAGCATCTCATATAGTGTGTTCTTATTCATTTTTCTCGTAACCGGGACATGTTTATTTAACTCTTGGATTCTAACCAGCACCCTTGTCTTCGTGAGTTTATTGGATATACGCCTTATTGGCTCCTTCATGTTGTCCCTCCGTTCAAAATATCTATAGGCTATATTACGGGAAAGCTCAGCTTTTGACTGGGCAACCGCAGAATAATAGAACACACTGAAAGAATTCTACATATGAATATTGGAGGGATAGGTATTTATCTAATTGGGCTGCATCATGCGGCCAACAGGAGGCGGCCATGATGCTGCTCGACAAATTGCAGGATAAGGTGCTTGAAGTAATCGAGATATTTCCCTGGTACAAGGAGCTGATCGGCGGCGAAAGAACGAATTATAGCTTAGAGACTCTTCCGTTTATGACGTCGACAACGCTAGAAGCCTATTATTATAATCAACCCACTGATCCTTCTTGGACCGTATACAGGACGTCGGGTACAAGCACTGGCCGTCGAAAAGCCATACTTTACTCTG
>DJUJ01000164.1:43142-46429 GCA_002438345.1 Paenibacillus sp. UBA6285 | reverse complement strand
GGCAGCGGAATATGGCCCGTCTGTTCGGTCTTGAACCGCGCGACATCATTGATACGTATGGCTCCATTGAAATTGGCACGATTGCTTATTATTCCCATGATCTTGGCAGGTACATTTTTGCTGATGGGATTTTTGCGGAAGGGATCGGGGCGCAGGAGATTGGTGAAGAACTAAGTCCGCTTAGTAATGACGAAAGTGTTCTTGTTCTTACCTCAACTGTCCGCAAAATGCTGCCAGCTATTCGTTTCGTTACCTATGACGTTGTAAGGGACTTCAGACCTGTGATGATAGGTGGCGTAGAGAAGCAGAGCTTTGAATCCATTGTTAAACGAGTGGGCCGGGAGCTGAAGCACGGGGAGAAAATCAGTCTGTACGATATCGAGCAGGTTGTATACCGTCATATAGAAGATGCGATCATCCGGGTAAAAGTAAGGAACAATGCGCTGACCGTTTATATCAAAAGTAAATCTGCGGTTAACTCCATTGTTCCGGCGATCAGAGAGGAAATTAGGGAGTGTATTCCAGAAATCGGTATGATGATTCGAAACCATTTGCTTGATGATATTGAAGTAATTATAGTAGCCAAAGAAGAGCCGATGGACAGTGGGCAGGTTAAGAACAAAAAGCTATATTACCAGAAAGACAAAGATCGAGTAGACGTGGATTTCACTGACGGTATTTTGTCGACTATCGGAAATACGCCCTTAATCAAGCTGAAGAGCTTGTTCTATAAAAGTGAATTTGAGGTCTACGCAAAAATGGAGCTGATGAACCCGGGAGGAAGCGCCAAAGATCGTCCCGCCCTGCGGATGATTCAAGAGGCATGGAAGGAAGGAACAATAGGCCCGGGAACTACCATCATTGAATCGAGCTCTGGAAATATGGCGATCAGCTTGGCAATGATTTGTAAGTATTTAGGGATGCGTTTTATTAGCGTTATTGATCCTAGAACCACGGAAACGAATCTGCAAATTCTGAAGGCCTTGGATGCTAAAATCGACTATGTCGCCCTTCCCGATCCCGTAACAGGTGAGTTTCTTCCTGCTAGGCTGAAACGTGTGCAGCAGTTATTGACGGAAATACCGGGCAGCTACTGGCCGAATCAGTATGCGAACGCAAATAATTATTTAGCCCATTACCATACGACAATGAAAGAAATCGTGACTGATCTTGAACGAGTGGATTATTTATTTTGCAGCGTTAGTACATGCGGCACCATTCGGGGCCTCGCGGAATACGCAAGAGATCACGGACTTCTGACCAAGATCGTGGCTGTCGATGCAGAGGGGAGCGCCATTTTTGGCGGAAATAAGGGAATACGGCGGTTCCCAGGACTGGGGGCCGGCATCGTGCCACCCTTCTGCAGAACAGATCTAATCGATCGTATCGTGCATGTCTCGGATTCCGATATCGTAAAAGGTTGCCGGATGTTGGCACAGAAAGAATCCATCCTGGCAGGCGCATCCTCCGGTGGAATCATTGCCGCCGTTAAGCAGATGGAACCAGAATTGACTCCGGGAGCTGTCTGCGCAGTCATTCTGCATGATAAGGGAGAGCGTTACCTCGATACCGTATACTCTGACTCATGGATTCAGAGCCAGTTCGGACGGGAGCTTTTGACTGAAGGCGGCGATGCCCCTGAGATGTAAGAAAGGATATATTTCGCAAGGAGGCGATGGTATGCTGTACTTAAATGATCGAGATATACAATCAGTAGGTGTTGATTGGCCTACTCTTGTGGAGTCGATAGAAACTGCTGTGGGTATCATTGATTCAGGCGATTACGTGCAGCCGGTAAAGCCTTACCTAAGGTATAAGAATCCACAAAACCGGATAATTGCAATGCCCGCCTACGTAGGGGGAGAGGTCAACGCAGCGGGGATCAAGTGGATTTCTAGCTTTCCGGATAATATTCAGGCCGGTCTTCCCCGCGCGCATAGCATCATTGTATTGAATGACCCAAGTACAGGCCAGCCCTCAGCCGTCTTGAACTCGCCGCTCCCCAGTATCGTAAGAACTGCTTCCCTCAGCGGACTGATGATCCGTTACTTTATGCAGGCGCGTTCTGTGGAACGGATTCATCTCGGTATTATCGGTTGGGGCCCTATTGGGCAGTATCATACTCAAATGCTTACGGCTCTGTACGGAGATCGAATCGAACGTATCCGAATTTTTGATATCAAAGGCGTAGATTTATCAGGGATATCCTCTCTTTGCAGGGATAGAGTGGAAGTGGCAGAGACGTGGGCGGATGTTTATCGGCATTCTAATATCTTTATCACCTGTACCGTATCAGAACATCGGTATATCGATATAGCTCCTGAAAAGGGCAGTCTTCAGCTTAATGTTTCACTACGTGATTATAAGCCGAAGGCGTTAGCTTCGGTAAAAGCCATAATCGTCGACGATTGGGATGAGGTGTGCCGCGAGAATACTGACATCGAACAGCTTCATTTGGAGCAGGGGCTCACTCGTGCTGACACCCAGTTGATTACCGATGTCGTCTTGCGCCACAGCCTAGCTGAATTCGGCGAAGATGAACCGATCTTCTTCTGCCCGATGGGGATGGCCGTCTTCGATATCGCTACAGCGGTGTATTACGTGAACAAAGCAAGGGAAATTGGGATAGGGACTGAGCTAGAGTAAGCTTGAGAGCAATTCTATCCATTGTAAAACGATAACCCGCTTATAGAGCGGGTTTTTCCTTAATTCATGCATCAGCTGAAGTAAGTCTGGATGAATTTGCTTAGCAACAGCATCAAGTTTACACCGGAAGGAAACTAAGCTGTCGCCTGCAGTGCCCCTTAAGTGAATTTAAGGGGTTTTGTAATCCTGGGAATGCCGTACGCCATGCATGATGAAATCCTTGAATTGTCGGTCCGTTGCCCGGTCTTCCTCCGTAACCACACCGCCCCGCTGATGAGTAATAATAACGGCTTTTTGTAAATACATGAAATACAGGTGGGTGGACTTCTGCAGAATGTCCAGCCACTTATTTTTTTCCTCCGGAGCCACTGCTATTGTCTCAAGCAGTATAAGCCGCGAATACCAGCCTTCCAAGGCCTTCTTAAAATCAGACAGTTCCGCAGGATTCTTAGAAAGGGTGCTATAGTAAACTCCAAAAATGGCATCATAGTAAATCAGTGACTCCTGATGATCTCTTAGCGCCAAATATTTATCCAGAATGTTCTCCAGTGACTGTACCGGCTGTTCAAAATCAAAATCAAACAGCAGCTGTCCAAACATCCGCTCCAGGTTCTCGACATAGATTTGAGCGGCTAACTCTT
>DJUJ01000164.1:36748-43134 GCA_002438345.1 Paenibacillus sp. UBA6285 | reverse complement strand
AAAAGTGCGCCGGGAGACACCG
This sequence comes from Paenibacillus sp. UBA6285, assembly GCA_002438345.1. Taxonomy (GTDB): domain Bacteria; phylum Bacillota; class Bacilli; order Paenibacillales; family Paenibacillaceae; genus Paenibacillus_AQ. The sequence goes on along the minus strand of DJUJ01000164.1, from coordinate 43,112 downwards.
GCTTGTTCCGCAATCTGAGCCATATCAGTGCGCTCAATACCTTGAGCACAGAACAAGCTAAGCGCTGTATCCTTAATGATCTCCCTCGTCATTTGCATCTGCTTTTCACGCAAATTCATTGATTTTCTCTCCTGTCTTGTGCGAGTACTTCGCTAATTCTACGCTATTTCTGAGCTGGCTCCGACGTCATGAGGAACTTGCTGCCCACTGAATAGGGATTCTCATGGTTGACCGCATCACCTAACCAATTCAGAAGCTTTACCCCATCCTGCTCAGCCTGAAAGAAGGTCTCTCTGGTTGCAAAAGTGTGCGGGGTTGTACCCTTCGTAGCATTCAGTCCATAGTCGGTCAGATAGTAATAGTAATTAGGTAGAGTGGCGGCCAAAGAAGATACAGAATGGCGCATTTCCTGTGACCATTCATTAATGATGCGTTGATCCCTTGGTCCCTTGTAATCGTTGATATTGTTCTGAAAATGGATCAGTATCTCGTCAAATACCGAGTAGGATTGCAATATTACCGCATCCGCAGGCAGTAGATGACCGTTCGCTTTAAACGCTGCCCCGATGATATCCGCTTCGGGGGTATACCCAAAGTTCTTAACGAAGTCTGCATGCCATTCCTTATTCACAACATTTGGCCACTTGTCTGATTTCAGGAAGGAACTGTCTGAATATTGGAAGATCTCGGAGTCTTTGTAATGAGAGGCGATCTCGGGAGCCCAGAAAGCGGAACCGAATCCGCCAGCACTTTCGCCAGCAATCAGTAGTTTGCCGGGCTTATCCACGTTGGCATATATCCAATCGAGGCTGCTTCGCACATTATTGCTACCGTTATAACGCATAGTAAAGGTGCTACCGTCATCTTTTTTATATTCAACTGTGCGGTTGCCGATATGGAAATCACCGGTCGAATAGGGAAGGTAGACCACATTCCAGCCATGAAAAGGATTGGCAGGGTTATCTGTATCCATCATGCCTCTCAGCAATGTCAGCATATAGAAGGGTATGTTGGGGAAATAGTTGCCTGTATCTCCACCTTTAATGAAGTTCATGAGCTTGATTGGGTGTGCGGCGCTTTGGGCATCCCAACTAGCCCCTCCCCCGGAAAAGAAGATGATCCAGTTATTAGTTTCGCCCATTTTATTCCACATAAAATACTCTGATCCATCACTTGAAATGACATTTCCGTCCAGCTTGACTTTATTCCACTCGTAAGGCTTCACTTCCGTGATTACGGGGGTGGTGGTCGCCGGTCTCTTGATCACAAAAGCGCTAATCGCAAGAATAGCAATCAATACAAGGCTCAATAATCCAATGCCTGTGAATATTGTGATTTTCCCCATTCTTCTCATATACATCTCTCCCTTACTCAGAGTATACGACATGTTAACTCGTTACGCAATGTGTATACTTAAATGCGAAAGAGACAATCGTGAGAGAATATATAACGGGGTGTCCTCGCAACCTTTTATCCATGGCTACAGGGACACCCCGATTTTGTATGTTACTTCATTTAATTAGCTGCAATTGTTTAATAGGTTTAGCTAAATGGTTATGGTTCTACACTTCGATTTCAAATGTTCTAATTTCGTAAGGTTCAAGTACAAAGGTAATGACAGGTTCAGTGTGAACCTCACCTTCAGGACGTTCCATTAAATTACACTCTTGCCATGAAATAATGTTCAAGTCGCTCGTCATATCAATCTGCTGGCGGCTTCCGGAATAGTCGTGAACACGTACGATTAATTTGTGTCCATCCTCAGATTTCTTAAGGGCAGATACCATAACCGTATTCGTAGAAAGACGAATCATGGACTTTGTTTCTACTTCAGCTTGTCCCTTGGTGCTCCGCAGTGGATTGTTGATAGACCAAGCTTGACGGACAGTATCACCTTGTAGCCAATCGCCAGTATGAGGCAGGATAGAGTAGGTGAATGAATGTTCGCCTTGATCCGCTTCAGGGTCAGGGTGCGTTGCTGATTTGATTAAGGATAAACGCATCACATTATCCTTGATGTCATAACCATATTTACAGTCGTTCAGCAAGCTAACGCCATATCCACGATCAGATAAATCTGCCCACTGATGACCCACGGTCTCGAATCTAGCGTAATCCCAGCTAGTGTTCCAGTGTGTTGGACGCTTAACATTACCGAACTGGATATCATAAGTGGCTTCGGTAGCTCGTATCGCTACAGGGAAGGCTACTTTCATTAGCTGTTTTTTCTCATGCCAGTCTACCTTCGTCACGAAGTCGATACGACGATGCCCAGCGTGCAAGATCATTTGCTGTTTAATCGTGGAATCCATATAGCTCCATGTGAATTGTACAACACACCGCAATGAACCATTCTCTATGACTTCAATGCTACGGCAGTCGGTGACTTCGCGCATTTTTTGCTGATAGTAGATGTCAATGTCCCAAGCTTCATGTGCTAGGGGTTTATCCTCAAACACTTGGAACACGTTACCGTGACTTCCATTAGCTAATACTTGACGCTGTTCGTGTTTATCATAGATGGATGACAATTGACCTTGCTCGTTCCACGCTATTTCGAGGTGAGGCGTTGAAATTCCTGATTCATTCAGCTTGAATGGAGTGCTTAGTGGCTCAGAATTCACATCTTCTACGAAGGAGATGGTGGTGTATCCGAGAGAAGGAATGTCGGACACTTCAATGATCCAACGGTCACCTTCACGCTGAGCTTGTAGTTGTTTACCTTCTGAACTTATCCAATGTCCTTTTTCCATGCCAGGCTCTATAGTAATTTCTACGAGCTCAGTCAACGTCCAAGAAGCATTGTTCCAGATCGTATATTTACCAGCTTCACTTCCGTTCACCAGTGCCTTCGTAGATTGCTCCCATACAGATTGACCAATAGCTTCCGCTTGTGCATATTCAATGGTACTGTCTTCATACACTTCACGAATCGAAGAGCCCGGAATAATATCATGGAATTGGTTACGCAAAATAATTCTCCAACCCTCGTCTAAATCGGTCTGACGATAGTTCGACCAATCTTCAGACACTACACTTTGCAGTGCGTTTAGCCATTCCGCTTCGCGGTATAGCAGTTCAAGCTTGCGGTTCATCCGCTTATTGTAGGCTTGGCTAGTATACGTGCCTCGGTGATATTCTAAGTAAAGCTCGCCATCCCACACATGGACATAACGATCTGTATTTGCAACGGTTTCTTGCAAGTTACGGAAGTAATCTCCCGCTGTTCCTGTTTCAATCGTTGGTAGACCTGGAAGGTCGTTGAGCCTGCGGCGCATCTCAAGCATTTCACGGTTAACACCACCGCCACCGTCCCCATATCCGTAAGAAAGTAATAGATTGCGATTCACTTCTTTATCCCGGTACGTATCCCAAATTCCTTTTACAGTCTTTGGAATGATACGGCCGTTATAAGTGTAGAACCAAGAATCTTCTTCAGACCAAGGCTCAGGTGTCGTAATGAAGTGTGTTAATACCTCAGTGCCATCAATACCGCGCCATTGGAAGGTATCATGTGGCATGCGGTTGTATTGATTCCAGCTAATTTTCGTGGTCATGAACGTATTAATTCCTGATTTTTTTAGAATTTGTGGCAAGGACCAGCTGTAGCCAAATACGTCTGGCAGCCATAAATAGTCACATTCGACACCAAATTCGTTACGTAAGAAGCGAGTTCCATAGAGTAATTGACGTACAAGAGACTCTCCTGAAGTTAAGTTGCAGTCTGCTTCGAGCCACATGCCACCGCCAGCTTCCCAGCGTCCTTCAGCAACACGTTCACGAATCTTCTCGTAGATTTCTGGATAATCATTCTTGATGTATTCATAGAGCTGAGGCTGAGTCTGTAAAAAAGTATAGTCCGGGAACATTTCCATCAGACGTAGTACGGTCGAGAAGGAGCGCGCACATTTCTCACGGGTATGCTTCAATTGCCATAACCAAGCCACATCAATATGTGTATGACCAATACAGGTAACTGTGACTGGCGAAGACTTCTCCATTTTATTAATTTCATCACGTAAATAATTGCGGGCTTCCTCGATCGAAGCGTAGAAGACATCGGAACCTGGACGAGACCAGTCGATCAGGAGAAACGAGCGGTCTACTGTACTCAGTAGCTGTGTATACTCTGGTGTTTTGGCATCGAGTACGTTCAGCGTCTCAACTACAGCAAGCGCGGTAAAGTAGAAATCATCCGTTGCTTCGTCCAGCCAACAAATTTCAGCCATACGAATCCCATGTGTCTGATCTTTTTTAGGGCCGCCACCTTCAAGTCCTGACCATAACCGGAAGGTAAGGGGAAGCTGCGTACCTACCGTTTCATTCGGCAAGAACACTTCAGTGTGATTGGAATCTACACCTTGATAGGGCTTATCGTTGTAAAAGAACAAAGATTCAAAACCGGAGTTGTTTCCGGCACCCGTCTCGCCAAAATCAAATCGACCCAGTACTCTGCGTCCTGCCCAAGAGGCGGGTACGTCTATCTGTGTCGTTAACCATAAATACAAATCGCGACCTTTCCAGGTATCGCCAACCTTAAGCTTTGACCATTCTCCATCCTTGGGTGGTTCCGCTGCAATTTCACCTTGTTTGTCAATCATAGAGTTGAAAAAAGGAATGTGTATACGATCCCGGTAACGATATTCGGAAATCTCGTTCAGTTGGGAGTTGAGTTTACGTTTGGTTAGAAACATGAGTAATAGCCCTCCATTATCTTGATGGGGGACGAGGAATATAAGACTTATAGGGTGTTTACAGGTTTGTTTGGGGGTAGAAACCAACTATAGACGATTTTAAGCGAGATGTAAACTCATGATATATAAAAAAATAATGTGAGTAGGAAAGATTTACATCTAAAAATGAATACGCTCCCATTGCACAAAAAGAAAGGTGGTGTTAAGCTTCTAATCCTAAAGGTGAGTTTTTGAAGGATGGTGAATTTGTTGAATGTAAAGAAATTTTATCAAAATCATTTACGAAAAAAACTGTTCAATAAAATTTTAGCTATATATTCTTCCATCATTATTATTACGTTAATAGCCTCTTCCATTACTGTGTATAAATACTATGACCAGACGATCACGCGTCAACATGTAGATGCTAATCGAGAGGTATTGGATTACGTGAGTTTATATATGAATCAGCAGTACGAAGGGATCCAATTGGCCATTCAGCAAATTTATAGTGATGCCTCTGTAAGTGAGGATTTGTCATACTTTTTGCAACATGACTATGGGGATTATCTTAAATATCGTTTAGATCAATTTGCGGAAATTGGGAGCTTTGTACCCCATACGTTCGATACTTATTTCAAAACGTATTTGAATCAGAAAAGTGGTATTTCTGACGTTATCTTATACAGCACAGAGAAAGAATTTTATTATTTATATAAAAATAATACACGACAACTCTACAAGAGAGATATAGATAGTTCTGAGCAAAAAGCACCCATACCCAAGAATGGATGGGTCTCGCATGAAAAAAAATTATTACTTAAGGAAATAAGGGAAGACAATAACAATTTGTATACGATGACTAGGGAAATTAAAGATCCGATTTCATTGAAAACGATCGGTATGCTCATCATAGATTTTGATGCTGAACTTATTTCAAAATGGCTTGGTACGAAAGGTACAGAGAATAATGGCCAAGTGTTGGTTCTAACACCAAGTGGTGACGTCATTTATGATTCGTTAGGAAAGTATATGGGACAGCAGTATCCGCATATGGCTGGTCTTTATTCAGACGGCTGGACTGCACTGGATGGATTGTCCAAGGTTAACTTAAATACAACGAATAGCTCAGGTCTTATTGTGGCAGGAATCATTCAGAAGTCGCAGNNCAGGTCAATAAAGAAATGATTGTTGTACGAAATTGGATTATTGGGATTACGGCAGCACTAATTGTTGCGGCAATGTCCATTACATACGGAATCATTTTACGTTTCTCTAAAAAAGTGAAGATCATTGTCAAATCTATGAAGCGATTACAGGAAGGCGACTTAAGTACGCGTATTCACCTTAATCGAGAGGATGAATTGCAGCTTATTGCCAACAACTTTAACTATATGTGTGAACGATTAGAACTATACATTAATAAAGTTTACATTTCAGAAATTACGCAAAAAAATGCAGAACTCGTGGCTCTTCAATCGCAGATTAATCCGCACTTTTTATATAACACGCTTGAAGCTATAAGGATGCGGGCCATTTCGCAAGGCGCGAAGGATGTAGGTCAGATGATTTACATTTTATCTACGTTATTCCGAACCATGATTAAGAAAAGTATGGTTGTTACCATCGCTGACGAGATTGAATACTGCAACCTGTATCTTGAGTTGTTCCAGATTAGGCATAAAGATAAG
>DJUJ01000164.1:30991-36731 GCA_002438345.1 Paenibacillus sp. UBA6285 | reverse complement strand
ATGAATTGTTCTATCGTTAAACTGCTGATCCAGCCGATCATAGAAAATTATATTGTTCACGGATTCAGGCCCGACCGATTCGATAACCTAATACGTATTGAAGTTACTGAATTAGACGGGCGTATTCAAATTACTATATGTGATAACGGAAATGGTATTATTCCCAGCAAGCTAGTGGAGCTACAGAAAACGCTTCAAGTCAGTATGCGAATGGATGCACCGCCTTCCTCGCTTGGACTATGTAATGTGAATGAGCGAATTAAGCTTTATTATGGGACTGAATATGGATTAACGATTGCTAGTGAGATAGGTGAAGGAACAACAGTCATCATGAATATACCAGTGGTAAGGGAGAATACTAAATAATGCACAACATACTTATTGTGGATGATGAACCTCTNNGTTCAGTGATCGAATGGGAAGGTTATGGACTAAGAATCGCAGGACAAGCGGGTAATGGAGAAGAAGCTTTAGAATTTCTGCATAACCATAACGAAGCCATAGACATATTAATTACTGATATTATGATGCCAAAACTTACGGGACTTGAACTGATTCAACAAATCAAGAGTTTTGATTCAAAAATGAGATTTATTATCTTAAGCGGATATGAGCAATTTGAGTATTTAAAAGCTGGAATGAGTCTAGGTATTGAGAATTATATTCTTAAACCCATTAATATAAAAGAATTGGAATCAACCATTGAACAAATTGTTGAAGTCCTCAATCAAGAGGATGTTGAACAATTTCATGCTAAGGAAGATCAGCAAATATTACGTAACAATATTCTGAACCGCTGGGTTACAGGAAACATCGATCGACAGGAGCTATTGCATCGTTCAAAAGTGTTGAATATTTCGCTGGACTGTTCTTTTTTTACGGTAGCTGCGATTCGACTTATTACGGAACATGAAGAGGATGAGAGTCAACATAAACTGCACCCTAATCAACTTATGGAAGAATGTTATCGTATCGCTGTGCAGTCAGTAGCAGGGCGCGGAACGGTTATTGTATTTATAGATATGGAAGGTGATCTTGTTCTTATTGTTACTGAGTCGGCTAAAGATGAGAACAAAGAAGAGATTTATTGTGTGCTGGAACAAGTACAACATGAGATTAGGCATGAATTAGGAAAGTCTGTCTGGATAACGATAGGTAGTAAGGAACATACTTTTCAAGAAGTACCACAAAGTTATAAAAAAGCGAAGAGTTTATATGTGGATCATCTTATGCTGCCGGGCTACCCGATTATAGATGTGGATCAACTATCGAAGATGGTTTTACACGAGGAAAAGCTCGAAATTGATTATGAAGCATTTACTAAATTATTATTATCTGGAGAGCGTGAGGCGACGAACCAGTTTATCGCAGACACGTTTAAACAGCTGTTCGGTTGTGGCGTGATTACCCGCATGGATAATTACAACGTAGCGATTGAATTAATGCTGATCGCTAAGAAAATGGAGAAAAACTCTAATTTTAGTGCCGTGTTTAATCCCTTGCTACGCATCCACACCATTGAGCAGTTGCTTCACCATGTGCAGGAAAGTGTGAAAGAAACGCTGGACCAATTATCGTTAGTAAGTGATGAACTGAGCCCGAATATGAGATATATGGTTGATCAAGTAAGCAAACACTATAGAGAAGAGCTATCACTGAAAACGCTCAGTCAGCGAATGAATATGCATCCTAATTACTTGGGACAGCTATTTCAGAAGGAAATGGGACGAAGTTTTTCTGATTATGTTAACCAATTTCGAATCGAAAAAGCAAGACAACTGCTGCTTCAAACTACTTTATTAACCAACGAGATTGCAGCTGAAGTAGGGTATCCAGACCCAGCTTACTTCTATCGTCAGTTCAAAAAGTCAGTCGGTATATCTCCAACAGAACTCCGAAATATGTACAAAAAAGAAAAATCGTAGAATAAAGGAAATGTTCCCGGGTATCACGTTCAAGTGGGGGGTTCACGAACGTTGGTCACGAGAATATTTCCTTTTTTTGTTCAAATATAAGTTTTACGAATGTCGTTTCTTCTTGGAATCTTTAATTTTTACATATCATTCTGGAGTTTTTCAACTTTATGAAACCGCTTTTATAGCGCAGAATTAAAGATAGTTAAAGGGGCAAGGAAATAAGAGCGAAAGGGTATATGGGGATTGTTTGGGGATAGAGAAGGGGGATGTGGAATGATGTCTGCTTTTTTCAAAAGCTTAAATAAGGATAAAGTTCTGTGGTTTATGGTATTACCAGGGACAATATGGTTCCTAATCTTTTGTTACTTACCGATGTTCGGAACCATTATTGCATTTAAGGATTTCAAGATTCATCGGGACGGATTCTTTGCAAGCGTTTTAAATAGTAAGTGGGTTGGCCTTGAAAATTTCAACTTTTTGTTCTCGACGGAGGACGCCTATATTATTACAAGAAATACGATACTGTATAACGTGGCGTTGATCTCTCTCGGTTTAGTTCTTGCGGTGGGCATTGCGATCACCTTGAACGAACTTGTGAACAAACGGATGGCCAAAGTTTATCAAACGGCGATGTTTATGCCTTACTTCCTTTCTTGGGTTATTATTAGTTTCTTTACATTCAGCTTCCTAAGTGTAGATAAAGGGATCTTGAATCAAGTGATTGTGTACTTCGGAGGCGATCCTGTTTCCTGGTATGGGGATACTCGCTTCTGGCCTTATATCCTAATTTTCATGGGGATTTGGAAATCAATTGGTTATTCGAGTGTTGTTTACTTAGCAGCTATAGCGGGTATCGACAAGTCCTACTATGAAGCGGCTATGATTGATGGGGCCAGCAAATGGCAGCAAATTAAGTTTATTACACTTCCTTTGCTTAAACCTTTAATGGTAACGCTAACTATTCTAGCGATTGGTGGTATTTTTAGATCTGACTTCGGTTTATTCTATCAAATTCCACGGGATTCCGGTGTTCTTTACTCCGTAACGAATGTTATTGATACTTATATTTATCGAAGCATGAGTACGACAGGAAATCTAGGGATGAGTACAGCAGCCGGTTTATATCAATCCGTCGTTGGATTTATCATGGTGCTTGTAACGAATTCTATTGTGAAAAAGATCAGTAAAGAAAACGCGATATTCTAGAAAGGAGTCATTGACGTTATGCAAGTATTCAAACGTAAGCAAAAAGAAGTCGACAACAACGCCATTACTCCTTTTTGGAATGTGGTACTCAATATTGTGATTGGAATTTTCGCTTTTACCTGTGTGTTTCCGTTCTTGTTTGTCATAGCCATTTCTTTTACAGATGAGAAAGTACTCGCTTTAAATGGATTTAGCTTAATCCCAGAAAAATTTAGTTTGGCAGCGTATCAGTTTATTTTTAACACAGGTGATCAGTTATTTCGTTCCTTTGGAGTTACATTGCTTGTTACTGTACTAGGTACGCTCATTAGCTTATTTCTAATTACAACTTACGCCTATGTTCTTTCTCGAAGATCTTTTCGCTATCGTAACTTTTTCAGCTTCTTCGCCTTCTTCACGATGTTATTCTCAGGCGGAATGGTTCCAAACTATATTGTGGCTACGCAGTTTTTACATTTGTACAACACGATATGGGCTTTAATATTGCCAATAGCGATGAATGCCTTCTTCATTCTAGTGATGCGGACCTTCTTCCAAACTTCAGTGCCTGATGCACTCATTGAGGCTGCGAAAATTGATGGTTCAGGGGAGTTTCGGACATTCCTGCAAATTGTACTTCCAATTTCATTGCCGGGGATTGCAACCATCGGATTGTTCTGTACGCTGGGCTATTGGAATGATTGGTTTAATGCGCTCCTGTATATTGATGATGCGAGTCTTGTGCCGCTCCAAGCCATGCTAATGCGAATTCAGAATAATATGGAGTTTGTCATACAAAATAGCATGCAAATGGGATCAAGCTTTGAGATTGCTGCCACATTGCCGACAGAGACTGTTCGTATGGCGATGGTTGTGCTGGCTACCTTGCCTATAGCACTAGCTTATCCGTTCTTCCAAAAGTATTTCGTAAAAGGTTTAACCGTTGGCTCTTTAAAAGAGTAACGCTACTAAGATGTATTTATTCGTATCGCTTGTACAGGAACGATATAAATAAAGATTTATTAATCTAAAGGGGGAAAATAGAAATGAAAGTGAAAAAAAGTTTAACGCTCGCTCTTGTAGGAACAATGCTTTTGTCTGGCCTACTTGCTGGATGTGGTTCGAATAATAATACAAATGCAGCCAAAGAAACAGATAGTTCAGCGGCAGCGGGGAATTCATCGGGATTAAAGCCATATGAGCTGAAGATGTATTTAATTGGTGGTCCTCAGAAGGATTTGGATCTTGTATTAAAAGAAGTTAATAAATATACCCAAGAAAAAATTAATGCGACGTTGAACATTACGATGTTCGATTGGGGTGATTACGATAAGAAGATGCAAGTCATTACCGCCTCTGGTGAGCCTTATGACATTGCCTTTACATCTTCTTGGACGAATGATTTCCGTCGTAACGCAGCTAACGGAACTTTCTTGGGACTGAATGACCTGCTAGATAAGTATGGGAAAGAAACGAAGGAAGCTTTGGACCCACGTTTCTTAGAAGGAACTAAGATTAAAGGTGAAATCTATGGCGTTCCTGTAAATAAAGAGCTTGGACAGCAATGGGTATGGCGCTTCAATAAGAAATATGTTGATAAATACAAAATGGATATTTCCAATATTCGTACATTGGATGATCTAGAGCCGCTACTTAAAACCATTAAAGAGAACGAGCCTGCTGATATTACACCGCTAGCTGTTCCTAAAGGCTTTAAACCATTTATGCCATTTGACTATGTTCTTGGTGATGAACTACCTATTGGGGTCTATATGGATTCCAAAGATGGCAAGGTTGTTAATATTCTTGAGACACCTGAACTTGCAACATCGTTAGATACGATGCGTAGATTTTACACAGCAGGTTACTTACGCCCAGATGTCGCGACACTTGATGGTATTGATAATATTAAAACAGGTAAATGGTTTGCAGATCGTGAAATCACACAGCCTTATGCAGAAAAAGGTTGGTCTCGTTCAGCAGGTTATGAAATTGTAACTTCGCCTATGCATGAGCCTTATGTGTATACACAGTCAGCAGCAGGTTCGATGCACGCTATTTCAGTAACATCAGGTGATCCTGAGCGCGCAATGATGTTCTTGAATCTCTTGAATACAGATAAATATTTACGCAATTTGCTCAACTATGGCATCGAAGGAACACATTATAAGAAAATTTCCGACAATGTCATTGAAGATCTGCCTGCAATGCAAGATAGTTATGCAATGCCTGGGTTCACGCTTGGAAATATGTATCTGACTTATCTGCACTCAGATGACCCTGCTGATAAATGGGATGCTTTTAAGAAGTTTAATGATTCTNNGCAAAAGAAGCCCCTACATTCGGATTTGCTTTTGATCCTACACCTGTAAAAACAGAAGTAGCGGCAATCAACAACGTAACTAAAGAATTTATGCCAGCTCTATATACAGGTTCTGTTGATCCTAAATCGTATCTGCCAAAAGCAACAAAGAAATTTAAAGAAGCAGGACTAGATAAAGTAATTGCAGAAATTCAAAAGCAACTTGATGAGTGGAATAAGACAAAGAAATAATGCAATGAAAGTAACAAAACGCCTACGATTAATCTAAAGGTAACACAAATAGGATTAGTGGAGACGGGCAGCATAGCTGCCCGTC
>DJUJ01000164.1:0-30948 GCA_002438345.1 Paenibacillus sp. UBA6285 | reverse complement strand
ATCAAGAGGAGTGAAAATATGGAACAATTCAGACTTCCAACCATCTCTATGCCGAAGCTGCCGCTTCCACAAGCGATTCAAGAAGTGTTGAATGAAGCAGAGGAGAAATTAGCTCATCGACCTAAACTGTTGCAGCTCTTCAAGAACTGCTTTCCGAATACGCTTGAGACAACGACTAAGCTCATGGATGATGGAACAACATTCATAATTACTGGAGATATCCCAGCTTCTTGGTTGAGAGATTCTGTGGAACAGGTTATGCACTATGTGCCATTTGCTAAGAACGATCCGGATCTTCAACGTATCATTGGCGGGCTAATCAAACGTCATATTGAGTATATTCACATTGACCCGTACGCCAATGCGTTTAATGAAACTGCGAATGATTGGCATTGGAGCACTAGCGATATTACGGAGATGTCCCCATGGGTGTGGGAGCGTAAATTTGAGATCGATTCTCTCTGTTTTTCCATGCGTCTGGCCTATGCCTATTGGAAAGAAACGGGGAAGACTGATATATTCGACGCTGGATTTAAGGCAGCAATGGTTAAAATATTCAACCTGTTCAGAACGGAGCAGCGCCATGCTGAATTATCTCCTTACCGCTTTACGCGTAATAATGGAATTCCTGAAGATACGCTGCGCAACAACGGCCTTGGTATGCCTGTGAATTATACGGGGATGGTCTGGTCCGGATTCCGTTCGAGCGATGATGCTTGCGATTTCCATTACAACATCCCGGGGAATATGTTCGCTGTTGTTGCATTACGTCATATGCAGGAATTCGCAGAATGGGTATTCCGTGATCTTGAATTTCTGAAAGAGCTTAAGGCATTAGAAGCTGACATTGATCACGGAATCAAGCTGTATGGCATTTACCGTCATCCGAAATTCGGTCCAATCTACGCCTACGAGACCGACGGTTACGGCAATTACTGCTTGATGGATGATGCGGGAACACCAGGACTCATGTCGATTCCTTATCTCGGCTATGTCACGGCAGATGATGAGATTTACCAGAATACGAGACGCTTTGCTCTGAGCAAGGAGAATCCCTTTTATTTTGAAGGAACAGCAGCTAAGGGCATTGGCAGTCCGCATACCCCGAAAGACTACATTTGGCATATGGCGTTATCCATGCAGGGTTTGACAGCTTCAACTAAGGAAGAGAAGCTTGCGATGCTTGCGATGCTAGAAGCAACAGATGCGGATACTGGATTTATGCATGAAGGGTTCCATGTCGATGACCCGAATACGTTCACTAGAAAATGGTTTGCCTGGTCTAATAGTCTGTTCTCTCAGCTTGTGTATAAAACGATGAAGGATGGACTTCTATGAGTAGACCCGTAATCATATTCTATGATTCTGATTTTCCGATTACTAGTTCGATTCCTAATAAAGCTATTAACGCAATGAGTGAGTTCGGTACGATCGTGAACGGGAATCAGCTTGCAGCAGCGCTTAGGGAAACCGAAGGCGGCTGTTTCATCAACCTGCATGCACCCTATTTTCCGAAATCAACATGGATAGACATTCTTGAATATTTACAAAGAGGTGGCGGTCTGATCAGCATTGGGGGTGCACCCTTCAAACAACCCGTTCGCTGGGAAGATGGGCAGTGGCGTGTGGAAGCGGAGCAGACTTCTTATCATCAAGAGCTGTATATTCATGAGACACTACCTGTTGAATGTTCGCGCAACCAGTCATTGCTTGCATCGGATGTCATTCCTCTGCTTAAGGGGCAAGAATCTCTTTTTCTAGAGAGTGCAGAGACATGGAACCTTGTGCCACATACGACGAAGACGAGTGATTTGCCACATCAAATGGGATCGGCAGGTCCAATGAGCACACGGATTTACCCGCTTTTAAAAGGAATTACGCATGAAGGTCGGGAAACTGCTGCTCCAATAGTTCTTTGGGAGAATACGATTGGTTTATTTGCAGGTTCACGCTGGCTGTTCGTAAATACGACTGCAACGTCTTCTTTATGGAAGGATAATGGGCTGTCTGCGATATCTAAGTGGGCTAGTTTCTGCGGCAAAGGTGTAACAGAAATGTGGGTTAAGCCGAATTACGCGTCGTATGAGTCAGGAGAACGTGCTTCCCTGACACTTCAGATCCAGCAGCTTGACCGGACAAAGCCTTCTGTGAGAATTGAAGATACATGGAAATTTACAATTCATGTAGAGCATGAATCAGATCCGTCCTTGCACTGGTCTCAGCAATTGGAGATGAAGGCTAATGCTGAACTTAACATTGTTCGTGTGCCTATTCCTCTGGAAATTAGGAGTGGTCTATTCCAAGTGGTCTGCGAAGCGGAAGCCAGTGATGGCGAAGCCCGTACTCTACGTCAAGGGTTCTGGGGGCACGCCCCTGAGCTGCTGGCAGCAGGTGAACCGGTTACGAGCGGAAGAGATTATTTCATAAAAGATGGGCGTCCGCTACCTGTTGTGGGTATGACTTATATGACGAGTGATGTGGCACGAAAATTTCTATTTCTGCCGAACGTTGGGGTATGGGATCGCGATATGAGTCAGATGCGGAAGGCTGGGATTAACTGGATCCGCACAGGGATCTGGACGGCTTATCGTAATGTGATGCAAGACGATGGCCATGTCTCAGAAGAGGTATTGCGAGCGATTGATGCCTTTATTATGACGGCGAAGAAACATGATCTTCAGGTGACTTTTACGTTCTTCTCCTTCACGCCGGAAACGTGGGGAGGAGTAAATCCATATCTGGACCCACAAAGTGTAGAGGCTCAGAAGCGGTTCATTCGTTCTATTGTATCTCGTCATAAACAGTCTTCGAATGTAGATTGGGATCTTATTAATGAACCATCGATGTTTGATCCGGCACGTATTTTCTCGGATGGTCCGAGTGCATGTCATGATCGCTTTGAGCAACAAGCTTTCGTAGAATGGCTTCAACATAGACATGGTGTAATCGAAGTGCTACAAGAACGTTGGAATATGACACCCACACAGCTTCCGAACTTTGCATCGGCAGGGCTGCCAGAAGCGAAAGAGATTAATTTCGATGTACAGGATATGTACAGTGCCAAGAAGGGAACACGTTGGTTAGATTATTGTCTGTTCTCCATGGAGATGCATAACCGGTGGGTGAAGCAGTTATATGACACCATTAAGGAGCAATGTCCAGCTCAGATGGTTACAGTTGGTCAGGATGAAGGGCTAGGGGCGCAGCGACCTTCGCCGTTCTTCTATGAGGAGGCGGTAGATTACAGCACTGTGCATTCCTGGTGGTTTAACGACTATCTGGTGTGGGATGGCATCTTTGCCAAGACACCTAATAAGCCAAACCTAATTCAGGAGACTGGCGTCATGTATGTAGAAACTCCTGATGGTCGAGCTAAACGTTCGGAGTATGAACTGCGGAATCTGCTCGAGCGTAAGTATGCTTATGCTTTTGGAACTGCTGGTGCAGGGGCCATACACTGGATCTGGAATACGAATTTCTATATGGATAATGCGAATGAGTCCCATATCGGAGCACTGAGAGCGGATGGAACCGAAAAGCCAGAGGCGGACGTATCTTATGATTTCGGGAAGTTTATAAAAGGCATTCGTGATATATTTGGTGAGCGTGAGCTGGAAGAGATTGCTGTGGTGTTTCCTTATTCGAACGACTTCTCTAACCGGAAGTTGGCTTTTGCTGCTACAACCGAGCTTACCCGTATTCTGTCGTATGAGCTTAAGATGCCTTTCAGGGGGGCTTCCGAATATCACCTAGATGATTTGGAGAACAATCCTGTGAAGCTTATTATGCTGCCAAGCGCGCATAACTTCGATGATGCAGCGATGGAAAGGTTGTTACACATCGTTGAAGAGACAGGTGCGGTACTGCTTGCCACTGGCCCGCTCGGTATTGATGCCTACTGGCACCGGTCGGAGCGCTTGAGTGATATTCTTGGCAAACGTGAATTGCGTAATGTGCGCCGCGAAGAAGTACTTAACCTTCAAGGCCATGTACTACCCGTCTCTTTCGGTCACCGCCGGATTGCCGAGCTGGTGAAGGAAACGATGATTCACGAATCTGTCGGAATCGGAAGTTCTACCATAGATAGTGTCGTGAACATTCCGCTGGGTAAAGGTCGACTCATATGGAGTCCACTGCCAGTAGAATTGAACGACCGCAGTGATACTACAGCTGCACTGTACCGCTACGCGAAGAATGTTGCTCGTGTGGAGTCTGACTTTGAATGGATTAACGGCGGTGACTTAGCGGGCATTTATGGACGCAAATTGAGCTTTGCTACGGGTGGTCTCTTCACCTTCGTGTCGGAATATGCTCTGGATGCAAAGATCGAGGTGAAAGATTCGGCCACTGGCCGGACCTACTCGTTCGTGTTGGAACAAGAACGTTCTGTTCTCTTCGCTACGGATATTAAAGGAGATCTGCTTGGCGTTTATCGCCCGCAGGAAGTCGAGATCCATGTAACTTATCCACATCTACTACATTAAACATCTTTGTAGAGAGAACGTATTGCATATAAGGAGGTCTTCACTTTGGAAAGTTCAAATAAATCTATTAAACCTCAGACTGCCCATATCATTTCCCATACTCACTGGGACCGGGAATGGTATCTTCCATATGAAAAGCATCACGTGCGCCTTATTAAACTGGTCGATGAATTGCTGGACCGATTGGATGAGGATGGTGAATTTAAGAGTTTCTATCTTGACGGACAGACAATTATTCTGGAAGATTACCTCCAAGTTCGTCCCGAAAATCAAGAGCGTCTACAGAAATATATTACGGAAGGTCGCCTTTTGATAGGACCTTGGTATATCCTGCAAGATGCTTTCCTTACCAGCGGAGAGGCAAATGTACGTAATATGCAGATTGGTCATCAGGATTCGAAACGCTACGGAGAACCTTCCAAGATCGGTTATTTTCCGGATACCTTTGGTCTTGTTGGTCAGACTCCACAATTAATGAAGCAATCTGGCATTAATAATGCCTTTTTCGGAAGAGGTGTGAAGANNGTGGTTATGAGTCTTCTTTCTCCGAACTGATTTGGGAAGGTCCTGATGGATCGAAAGTGCTCGGTATTCTATTTGCTAACTGGTATTCAAACGGAAACGAAGTGCCTGTAAATGAAGCTGAAGCTAAAGTGTTCTGGGAGAAAAAGTTAGCTGATGCGCGGAAATTTGCATCTACAGCTGAGCTGCTATTCATGAACGGTTGCGATCATCAGCCAGCCCAACTGGATTTGCCGGAAGCCATCGAAACTGCGAAGCGGTTGTATCCAGATATAGAGTTTATCCATTCGAACTTCCCTGATTATCTTGAGGCTGTAGAGGACGTAATGGATCGCAACAACCTGTCGACCGTAAAGGGCGAGCTGCGGAGCCAGCACACTGACGGATGGGGGACGTTAGTGAATACCGCGTCTGCTCGTGTCTATTTGAAACAGATGAATCAGCAAGGGCAAGTTTGGCTGGAGAAGTTGGCCGAGCCACTTGCTTCGTTCGCACATTTGCTGGGTAAAGACTATCCCCATCACCTATTCACCTATGCATGGAAGACGTTAATGCAGAATCATCCCCATGACAGCATTTGTGGCTGCAGCGTGGATGAGGTGCACCGCGAAATGGTAACCCGCTTTGACAAAAGCCGCCATGTAGCGGAGACCATTGTTGATGATAGTAAGCGTGTGATCGCAGATGCTGTGGATACGTCCGGTTTTGCAGCATATGGTGAAGAAGTGCTTCCGCTAGTAGCCATGAATATGACAGGGTGGAGTCGCACGGGTACAGTAAGCGTAGAACTTGATGCGGAGCGTCTATATTTGCGAGAAGGGTTCTCTCTGGAAGAAACGGCTAGCCGTATGAAAGGAATTGACTTGAATGGTCGTGTACTAGTAGACGACCAAGGGAATACCATTGCATACCAGATGAAGGATTTGGGTCTTCAGTTTGGTTATGATTTGCCGGATGACAAGTTCCGTCAGCCGTATATGTGCCGCAAAGTAAGACTTACCTTTGAAGCTGCGCAAGTTCCGGCGCTGGGTCTTCGTGCATATGCTTGGGTTCGCCGTGCAGATGCAGGATTGTCTACAGCTACTGAATCTTTGCTTCAAGGAGATCGGGTACTGGAGAATGAGGTTATCAAGGTAGTAATTAATGATGATGGTTCATTTACGCTGAGTGACAAAGCCAGTGGCATGACTTACCGGGATCTTGGCGTGTATGAAAACACAGGTGACATCGGTAATGAATACATGTACAAACAGCCTGAGGCTGAACAAGCTTTGACGACCGAAGGACTACAGGCGAACATTTCCGTTCTGGAAGATACGCCTTATCGAGCATCTGTGGAAATTAAGCATGACTGGGAGATTCCAGCCTCGGCAGATGATAAGCTGGACGAGGAGCAGCGTGCACTGGTGTACTATCCGGAGCGCAAAGCACAGCGCAGTAGTGACACCGTCATTCTGAAACTTCGTACCGTAATTAGCTTGGAACGGGGCGGGAAAGGGTTGCATATCGAAACGACGATAGACAATAAGGCTAAAGATCACCGGATTCGTGCGCTGTTCCCGACAGATTTGAACGCCGGCACGCATCGTGTGNNCCTTTGTAGATATCAGTAATGGGAAAGCGGGTCTAACCGTCGCTAACTTTGGATTAAATGAATATGAAGTGCTGAGAGATGGTCGTAACACCATTGCGATTACACTGCTCCGTAGTGTGGGCGAACTTGGAGACTGGGGTTTGTTCCCAACACCAGAAGCGCAGTGTCTCGGCGAGCACGTTGTTCATATGGAGCTCATCCCACACACAGGTGAGGGTATAACTTCTGGTGCTTATGCTGAAGCTTACCAATTCCAGATTCCTTGGATTNNTACATGAAGGAGTGGTTGCTCCGGTGTATACTCCTTTCGAATGGGAGAGTAAGGAACTCGCATTTTCTTCACTAAAAATGAACGAGCAGACGGGAGACTTGCTGCTGCGCTGGTATAACATGAGTCAGCAGAACACCAACCTGACCTTCAATTCGAAGATTCCGCAACAGTATTTCTATAAAACGACGATTCTGGAAGAGGATAGCCCCTCACTCTCTAGCGAAGTGAAAGGTGGTTTGGCCTTAGAGATCGGTCCATGCGAAATTGTAACGGTTGGTATTCAGCGATAATGGGTCGAGAAAATACAAGAATGAACTGAGAAAACAAATTTCAAGTATCGTAGTTTCAAACAGTATGAGAATAAAGACGATAGTAAACCTAGGCATTTCGTCTTGGAGCTATCGTCTTTTTTTTGCGAAAAAAGATTGCCAAATATAACTATTAAAATTAAAATTAGTTTGTATAGAAAACTTGGTTTTGTATAATGTTCAAAGGAGGTGATCACATAGACAAAAAATATTGGGTACCTGCTTTGGAGAAAGCAGACGGGATTCTACGCCTTGTATCAGATGAACCCTATAAGCATCGATTAATTGATCTATCCAATCAGCTTGGTATCCATAGGAGCTCTATGTACTCCATGTTGCAGACTATGGAAGCGCTTGATTGGGTAAGTAGAGATACTAACGATACATATGCCATCGGCTCCGCGACGGGGAGGTGGGGGGATTCTTACTCACAAGGTCAGGACTTAATCTCATCGTTTCACCGAGAAGCGAACGTCACAAGAGATCGTCTTCAGGAGACGATTCAGTTGGCCAGACTTGAAGGTAATGAAGTGTTGTATCTGGCTAAGGAGGAAGCACCGACTATGGTCAGGCTAGCATCCGGTCCCGGTATGAAGTTCCCTGCTCATGTGACTGCTCTCGGGAAATTGCTGCTGTCGTTCGTTGATGATAAGGATCTAGATTCATTGTATCCGATTCAAGAATTAATGAGCGCTACAGAGTATTCATTGAAAACGAAGGTGGATCTGGTTAAGCAACTGCGAAACATTCGCAATGCAGGGATCGCCTTCGATGAGCAGGAAGTTATCGTTGGGTTCAGCTGTGTTTCAGCCCCGATCCTATCTAAATCAGGTGAGGCTATCGCAGCAGTGAGCTGTACCATGCAGCAACATATCTGGGAGAAGAAGAAGGATGTTGCGGAGGCTGAAATCCGTCAATTGGCGAGTCGTTTATCCCTATACCAAGGAGGCAATCATTAATGAGATTAGCCAATAAAGTCATCTTAATTACGGGGTCAGGTTCAGGGATCGGGAGAAGCACGGCATTGCTGTTTGGTCGTGAAGGTGCAACTGTAATTGTGAACGATCTGGATGAAGCTAAAGGGATAGAGACTTTGAAGGATATTCAAGCAGATGGAGGAATAGGTCATTTCATCCATGCGGATGTGACCAATTCTGACTCTGTACAGCAGATGGTAGATCAAATCATTGAAAAATATGGTCATATTGATGTGCTTTTTAACAATGCGGGAATTAGCGGGGTAGGCGCTTTGCATGAAGTTGAACCCGATGCATGGGACCGGGTTATTCAGGTCAACATTCGGGGTGTATATTTACCTTCCAAATTTGTGCTTCCGCATATGATGAAACGCAAATCGGGCAACATCATTAATATGTCTTCTTGCATCGCAGAAATCGGGCTAGCCAGAAGAGCCTCTTATTCAGCTACCAAAGGAGCAGTATTGGCCCTGACGAAATCCATGCAAGTAGATTACGCAGCATACAATATTCGTGTAAATGCCCTTTTACCAGGTACAATCCTAACACCATTCGTTGAAAATTACTTAAAAACCTCTTACGATAATCCGGAAACTGCGATTGCGGCACTTAAGAAACGTCAGCTAAGTGAAGAGCTAGGCTTACCTGAGGATGTTGCCCAAGCAGCATTATTTCTCGCCTCGGATGAATCGAAATTTATGATGGGTTCTCCTCTCTATATTGATGGAGGCGCTACTTTCGGGAAAAATGCCTAAACAGCAGTAAACGATAAAAGGAAGGGGAATTTATAATGAAGTTATTAACATTCGTTAACAANNGCGTAACAGAGAAGGGGATACTGGATGTTGCAAGCGCTTTAATAGATTTACCTACACAGCATGGGGGTTCCGTACCGACGACCGTTCACGAAGTGATTGATGGTGGTCAGGTAGCGGTTGCGAGACTGGATCATTTCACAGCTCAAGCACTGGATATGGCTGGAGGGGACTGTTCATATCTATTAGATGAAGCGAAGTTGACGCTCGGTCCATGCGTGACTCATCCAAATAAGATCATCTGCGTCGGTCTTAACTATCGCAAGCATGCGGAAGAAACGAACGCAGCGATCCCGGAGTATCCGATTTTGTTCAATAAATTCAATAACACGTTAACGGGACATGGCGACGATATTCCTCTTCCAAGAGTGACGAAGAAAGTAGATTACGAAGCGGAACTTGTCATCGTTATCGGCAAAACAGCTAAGTACGTTACGAAAGAGGACGCGCTTAGTCACGTTTTTGGATATTGTAATGTGAATGATTTGTCCGCACGAGACTTACAACTTAGGACGCAGCAATGGCTGTTAGGCAAGTCATGTGATAAATTTTCTCCACTTGGACCTTATCTAGTTTCAGCGGATGAAATCAGAAACCCGAATNNGAATGATCTAGATATTAAATGTACAGTCAACGGTGAAGTCCGTCAGCATTCCAATACGTCGGATATGATCTTCCAATGTGACGAGATCGTGAGCTATATTTCACAACATATGACACTTGTACCTGGAGACATTATTCTGACCGGAACACCTGAAGGTGTCGTCCTCGGTTATCCAGTAGATAAGCAGATTTACTTGAAGGATGGTGACATTGTCACAATTGAGATTGAGAAGCTAGGTAAGTTGACGAATCGGCTTGTTAAGGAAAACTGAGAATGTACTCTCAATTTTGTGAGGTGAAAGCATGAGAATTGATGCACATCAGCATTATTGGCAATTAAGTCGAAACGATTACGGATGGCTTACACCAGAAGTTCCTACATTGTATCGGGATTTTATGCCAAATGACCTTACAGAATCATTAATACGACATGGACTAACGAAAACAATTGTTGTTCAAGCTGCAGCGACTGTTGAGGAAACTGAATTTCTTCTAAGTCTATGTCAGACCCATGTTTCAATTGCTGGTGTAGTGGGGTGGTTGGATTTTGAACAGGACAATTTCGTGGAAACATTTGAACGTTTGCGTAAAAATCCATATTTTATCGGCGTTCGTTTAATGCTTCAAAGTATCGATGCTGCGGAATATTTGCAACGTCCTCTAGTTTTTCATCATTTAAAATGGTTAGAGACATTGGGATTCCCCGTTGATTTATTGATCCATGCTTCACAATTCCCAGCTGTATTAAAATTGCTCGAGCTTGTGCCGAATTTAAATGCGGTCATTGACCATATAGGTAAGCCACAAATTTCTCAGCAAGTAATCTCACCTTGGCAAGAGTGGGTTACGGAGGTAGCCCAATATCCGCAGGTGTATTGCAAACTTTCTGGCATGGTTACCGAAGGAAATATATCGGACTGGGTAGAATCTGATTTTAACTTTTATGTCATGCATGCCACAAAAGCGTTTGGACTGAATCGAGTCATGTTCGGCAGTGATTGGCCAGTTTGTCTACTTGCAGCAAGCTATGATCAAGCAGTAAGCATTTTGTTAAACAATCTACCTAAAGCGCTTACAGAACAAGAATTAGACGATGTTTTTGGGAATAATGCGATTCGTTTTTATCAATTGGAGATATCACATTCTATTGAAACTGGAGTGTAGCCTATGCAATTACAAGGGAAAGTCGTTATTGTTACAGGCGGTGGATCCGGGATTGGCGAAGCGACTGCCAAATTATTTGCTAGTGAGGGTGCCAAAGTTATCATTGCGGACTGGAATGATGCTGAAGCAAGAAGAGTAGTCGAGGAAATTCATTCAGTTCATTGTGGGGATTCTGTTGCTTATGCTGTGAAAACNNCAGAGATTGAAGTCAAACAATTAGTAGAACTGGTTCTAAATAAGTTTGGGAAAATTGATATTCTTTTCAATAATGCTGCAGTGGTATTACCAAAATACTTGGAGGACATCTCTGAATCAGAATGGACTCGCACCTTAGATATCAATTTGAAGAGTGTCTATTTGATGATTAAATTTTGTATTCCTTCAATTAGAGAAAACCGTGGTTGCATTGTGAACATGGCTTCATTAAGCGGCTTGTTAGGCCAAAAGCAAAATCCGGTGTACTCTGCTTCAAAAGGCGCAATTATAGCCATGACTAAAGCATTAGCATTGGATTATGCGAACGATGGAGTACGTGTCAATTGCATATGTCCAGCAGGTGTAATGACGCCGTTATTAGAAGAGTGGATCGCTCAACAGCCCAATCCGGCAACAACAGTACAAGATTTGATCGATATGCATCCATTGGGAAGATGTGCCTCAACGGAAGAAATCGCAAGAGCAGCGTTGTATTTAGCGAGTGATTTATCTGGATTTGTTACGGGTATAGCACTCCCTGTTGATGGAGGAGCAGCTTTAGGCTACTAATGAGTTATTGGAAAGGACGGAATGCAATGATTCGATATGGAAGCGTTATTCATGTAAAGGATGAGAAACTTGAAGAATACAAATCGTTACACGCATCCGTATGGCCCGAGGTGTTGGATAGATTAAGGAAGTGCAACATTAAGAACTACTCCATTTTCTATAGGGATGGCTTTTTGTTCAGTTATTTTGAATATACAGGGGATGACTATACGGCTGATATGGCCAAGATTGCTGCAGATCCACATACACAAGAGTGGTGGAGATTGACAGATCCTTGTCAGTATCAAGTGAAGTCTGCATTAGAGAGTGAATGGTGGGCGAGCATGGAAGAGGTTTTCCATATGAATTAATAATTTTCTGCTATTGATCATGAAGGATATATTATTTCATTNNAAAATATGAAAATTAC
This sequence comes from Paenibacillus sp. UBA6285, assembly GCA_002438345.1. Lineage (GTDB taxonomy): Bacteria > Bacillota > Bacilli > Paenibacillales > Paenibacillaceae > Paenibacillus_AQ. Next base: position 19,036 of record DJUJ01000164.1, on the reverse strand, counting down.
AAAAGTAGAAAGTTTCGTTTTACACGTACCGATTACACCACCAATTACGGATGCTATTAATGTTGCTACACATTGGGGACTTGCGGGCGTTCGGATTTTTACAGATGAAGGTTTTGTTGGGTATGGGTATACAGGAACATGTGCACATGGTGATGATATGATCGTTGATACGATTGATCGTTATTACGCTCCTTTATTAATTGGTAAAGATCCGTTTATGGTTAAAGAGATTTGGGATGAGCTACGTTTTGGTAAAATGCATTGGATTGGTAGAGCGGGAGTTACTCATATGGCCTTGGCCGCAGTAGATATTGCACTTTGGGATATTATGTCGAAGGCTTCCAACAAACCGCTGTGGCAGTATCTTGGTGGACATAAATCCAAACAAATAAAAGCTTATAATACGAACGGTGGCTGGTTGAACTGGTCCAAAGAACGTTTGATCAAGGACATTACTGAAATTGTCGAGCAGGGCTTTACTGGAGTTAAAATTAAAGTGGGTAAAGCAGATTCACATGAGGATTATGATCGGTGTAAAGCTGTTCGTAAGGCGATAGGAGATCAAACCATCTTCATGATCGATGTGAACCAACAGTGGAATATCAATACAGCGATGACATGGGGGAAGAAGTTAGAGGAGTTTGATTTGTTCTGGTTAGAGGAACCCTTAAATCCAGATGATATTATGGGACATAAAAAGCTGGCCGATGCATTGAATGTACCTATTGCATTAGGTGAACATGTCTATACGAAATACGCTTTCCGGGATTACATCCATCAAGGGGCACTCGAATATTGCCAAGTAGACGTAACGCGTGTTGGTGGGATTACGGAATGGCAACAGGTAGCAGGTTTAGCTGCGTCATACGATATTCCGATTTGTCCGCATGTTGGTGATATGGGGCAAATTCATCAGCATTTGGTTGCATCAACACCAGGTGCGATCATGCTGGAATACATTCCTTGGATCCGTCATATTTTTGTGGAGCCGGCTACTGTAGTCAATGGGCACTACATACTTCCTCAAATGCCGGGTGCATCAACGGAGATTATACCAACGCTGTTTGATCAGTATCGCGTGAGATAATAAAGTAATGCTTCACAGGCATTAGCATCGTCAAACCTATCGTAACTTACGCCTCAAGAAATCCGGGTACTGGATGGTGTTGGACGGATTCAAGGTATTTAACTAAAAATAAAGAGGCCCATGCGAGCGATCACATGGGCCTCTTTATTTTAGCGAACCTTCTGTATCCGAATAACCTTGCTTTGATAATCGCCTTTCAAATGAAGCTTTAAACCCACGCTCATCAGCGCTTGTCCGCTACTCCGTCTTTCCATGCCGTCAATCTGGTACAAGCTATCCTCTCGCAATCCCTTCAGCCGCAGTCTCGGAAGTTCATTCATGAAGTTTAGCGAGTGCAAGAAGGTGAAAACAACAGCTTCTTCTTGAGCCTCGTCTACGTACATGACTGCTGTCAGCTGACCCTCGCTTGGCGATTTCAGTCGATATTGCTCTCCGTCTTGTACGATGTACCGGATTTCTTTGTAGAGTTGAATGAGTTTCCGCGCCTCTACTAGTTCTTCCGCGTTCCATTTCCGCAAATCGTCGCCGATACCGAGATTACCCATCATTGCGCTATGGAAACGGTAGGTCAAGGAAAGCTTGCGGCCGCTGATCCAGTTCACTTCATCGGTGACCCATGACTCCATGATTTTAGCGGTATACGCGAAGGAGAAGCCTTCTTGAATTTTCAGCCGGTCGAAGGCGTCTGTATTGTCGCTCGTCCAGACTTGGTCGAAGTAACGTAGAATGCCTAAGTCGACCCGTCCGCCGCCGCCGGAGCAAGATTGGAGAACAACTTTAGGGTGCGCCTGCTTGAGCTTTCGGGCGATTTCGTACACGCCTTCTGTATGCCTGAACCAAATTTCTTTCTGCTCTTCTCGCGGCGCCGACGGGTAACCCGGCTCGCTGAAATTACGGTTCATGTCCCATTTAACGAAGCAAATATTATTCTCTGTCAACAGACGATCAATGCAATCGAAAAGATAATTTCGAACATCCGCTCTGGCTAGATTGAGAATAAACTGATTACGAATAAGTGTGCCGTCCCGGGTCGGGAAGTGGTAAACCCAGTCGGGGTGCGCTCTGTACAGATCACTGTCGGGATTAACCATTTCCGGTTCGATCCATAATCCGAAGTCCATACCCAATTCATTTACGTTCTTAATCAGTCCCTGAAGGCCGTTCGGGAACTTATCGTGGTTAACGATCCAATCGCCAAGGCCGGCTCGGTCGGAATTTCGTGCGCCGAACCACCCATCATCCATGACGAACAGCTCGACGCCAGTGGAAGCTGCGATTTCTGCCAGTTTGATCTGTTGCTCCTCGTTTACTTCGAACGAAGTGGCTTCCCAAGAGTTATAGAGCACCTTCCGAGGCTTTGAACGATGCTCAGCCGGAAGAACGACTTCCCGTTGATAACGGTGGAGATTACGGCTAGCGGAGCCGAAACCTCCGCTAGTGAATCCAATGACGAAACCGGGAGTTGCAAATATTTCCCCAGGCTTCAAATTCCATTCGAAGTCGAAGTCGTTGACACCTGCGCTGATCTTGGTCATGCCCAGCTTGTCTTTTTCGATTGCTATTTTCCAGTTTCCGCTGAAAGCGAGCGCCCCAAAATAGACGTCTCCACAGTCTTCTTGTGCAATTCCACCTGGGTCTAACAGGAAGAATGGATTGTAATAGTGGCTTGTCGTTCCCCGTCTGCTTTCTAACACTAGCTTACCGTCGGGGAGACGAATCCGGTTAAGCTGTGTCTCCCCGGCCCATTTACCTGCTAGGTATGTTAGCTGGTATTCTTCGTCGCGTGGCACATAGAGGGAGCCCGAGAGCGTTTGCTCTAGGACTATGCTTTCATTGCCAGAATTCAGAATCTCACTACGTATTTCGATCAGATCGTATTTCGGGAAAATTCGATAATGGAGAACGACTTCAAGCGGATAGTAGGCATCCTTCAGCCGGAGCGATAGTAGACAATCCGATCGCTCGTCATCGACGAATGTTAGCTTGACGTCCCTGACGCCATCTTCGAACAGCGCCTTCAAACAGGGCTCGTTGAAGAGGGCTTTCCCCCAGCCCATATACGATTCTTGATACAATTCGCTGCCGAGCGTATATGGATATTCGGAGACAAGCTCCGGATCCGGGTAGTCTGACAAGAAGGGGAGCTTCTCCCCGAAATAAGTCTGCACGACCGTGCCCGAAGGGCTTAGTCCCAACACGTACGCGGAACGTTCCCCCTCAAGCACCCATAATCGGCGTTCGGAATCGTGTTTAATCATGACGTTCACTCCTTATCCTTTCAGCGATCCCGAGACCATGCCGGAAATAATATATTTTTGACCAAGCAGATAGAGTACCAAGACTGGCAACATAGTAAGAACGATAATGGTGAAGATCATGTTCCATTGATTGAAATGCATGCCAAAGTATTCGTATATCGAGTTAATCATGCCTAGTTTGTTCTGGCGATTCAGGAGATAGAGCGGAGTGACGAAGTCGTTCCATGCCCCGAGAAAATTCAGAATAAACCCTGTAATCGCAACCGGAGTAAGCAAAGGGAAGACGACGTTGAAGAAGAGGCGGTTCAGTCCGCAGCCGTCGATGATCGCCGCTTCGTCCAGTTCCCGGGGCACGCTACTGATAAAACCGTAAAAAAGAAAGACTGCGAACGGAATTCCCAGGGTCGCGAAGACGAGAATAATACCGGGAAAAGTATTTTGCAAGTGAAGGATCTGTAAGGCCTTAATGGTCGTGACATAGTTAAGCGGCGCGACCAATCCGATGAAGAAGTAGTTATAGATCACTTTGTTCCATTTGTCCCTGTTGCGCACGAGAACGAAAGCAGCCATCGCTGTGACGAGAATGCTGATTGCCGCGGATACGGAGGACATCAGCATACTGTTGAAGAAGGAACGAATCAGATTGCCTCCTGCGAACGCCTCGCTGTAATTCGCCCATTGCAGTTTGTGTGGCCAGCGAAAGTCGATGGAAGTCGCTTCTTGCGTCGTCTTCAGTGAATTCGCGATGATCAAATACAAAGGGAACAGAATCGATAATCCGAGAATCCAAGTGAAAGACTCTTTAAGGATTAGCAAAATCGGTTTTTGTCTCATGAAGAAGCCTCCTCGCTCGAAGACACAAGCTTGATCAGATACGCGATGATGAGCGTAAACACGAAGGCGACCATGCTAAGCGCATTGGACATGCCGTATCTTCCCATGGAAAACTCCCTGTAGACCTGTGTATTGATTACTTCTGTCAGATCGCCAGGGCCTCCGTTGGTCAAGGCATAGACGATTTCGAATACGCGAAGACCGTGTATGATATTCAGGATCGTCGCGATCATTAGCGTTGGCATGAGGAAGGGGATGGTGATGCTCAGAAACTGTCTCCAGCTGCTTGCGCCGTCCAAGGAAGATGCTTCATAGTAGGATTTCGGAATCGTCTGGAGTCCGGCGAGAAGAATAACCATATTCCATCCGACCATTCGCCACACCTCAACTCCCATCGTGGAGCCGAGCGCGACGCTTTTCTCGGTTAGCCAGCTATGCGTTAACTGTTCTAGTCCAATAAATCTTAGAATTATATTCAGTGGTCCGTCCGGTCCCAAAATAGAGACGAACAGTATACCAATAATGAGCGGCGACAACGTGTACGGCAGGAAAAACAATGTTCTTAATGTTTTTTTTGTTTTTAATCCTTCATTCAGCAGAAGAGCCAACCCTAAGCCAATAATCACTTTGAAAATTACGGTGTACATCGTAAAAGAGAGCGTATGATAAATGCTTTTCAGATAAGAACCCGATGAGAAGAAGATTTCCCTGTAATTATCAAAGCCGATAAAAGAAATCATTGGCTTAGTGACCGACCAGTTCGTGAACGAATAATACAGTCCTCCGATTACCGGAAGGATGAACAAAACCGTATAGAGTACAAAGGCCGGAAGCAAGAAAAGCCGGCTATAGAGTTTATGATTTTGCATAAGGTTTTCTCCTAAAGTTCTGTTGGAATAGAAAATGAAGCCCGGCGGAAGATCATTTCGTCTACCCGCCGAGCTCCACTTACTTGCTGTTTATTGGAACATTTTCGCGCGATCTGAATCGATGGCTTCAAGCACTTGCTTCGGCGTTTTGCCTCCGAGGTAGAGGTCCTGAACCAATTTACCGATGACGGATTGGTTCCAGAACTTAACGCCACCTTCGAAGTCCAGCCCCGTGCCGTCAGTCGAGTTCGCGATGACAGAGGTATAAGCATTAGTAGTTTTGCCTTCCACGTCCGTAAAGGAGATCGGTCCGAGATCCGGACGGGCGGCATAATACTTCTTCAGGATGTCCGGTTGAGCTAAGAATGCAAAGTATTGTTTGGCTGCGTCAATGACTTTCGAGTCCTTGTTGATGGAGCGCACGACACCGCCAGAACTGATGGCCCAAGTTTTGTTGTCCGCGAGCGGAAGAGGGAACATCTGCCAAGTATCAGCTTTGGAGTCCGGATATTTGGCCAGCACTTCGTTCTGGAACGTCGAATATGTCAGCATCATAGCGTATTTGCCAGAGCCCATGGCATCGACTGAGTTCTCCCAAGTTTGGGACAGAAAGTCTTTTCCGAAGAATCCTTTGTCTCCTATTTCTTTGAGTTGCGTCAGAGCGATCTCGAGTTCCTCTTGATCGGCCATTTTTGCTTGGTTCGTGTTAAATTGATCATAAATGTCGGGCGTTTTTTTCAAGAGCAAGGAGCCCATGGTGTTCAACAGGACTTCTTGGTGCCACTCCGCTTTTCCCGGTTCGTAAATCGGCGTAATACCTTTAGCAAGCAAAGCTTCACAGACTTTGACGAATTCGTCGTAAGACTTCGGCACTGCAACTCCAGCTTGCTCGAACAAGGCAACGTTGTACAGCACGCCCCATCCGTCTACGGACCAAGTGTTAAACCCAATGACTTTACCATTATAGGTTGTGCCGGCTTTCGCCCAATCCGCATAACGCGAAACCCACGGCTCGCCGCTAAGATCTAGTGCATGCTGGTCCGGCATAAATTGTTCCATCGCTACGCCGCTCGCAGTTAAGTAAACGTCTGGCCCTTCGCCTGTTTGGAATTTCGCTTTCAGAACGTTCACGTATTGGTCGTCCGGGGACACTTGGAATTCGATCTTGTTGCCGGATGCCGCTTCAAATTCTTTGGCGAGCTCTTTATCAATATCCTTGGTCCAGTTCGCAGAAGTCGCGACCGTGATCGTCACTCCANNTGGTCGACTCGCTCTCCGTTGCAGGCGCATTTGTTGAAGTTGAGGGTGAGGCGTTCGAGTTCGCACCATTAGATCCACAACCAGCCAACAAGCTTACCAATGCGACCGATGCGATGATGCCGCTGGTCCATTTGTTCTTCTTTACGTTTATCATTACAAATGACGCCTCCTTTTAACATCTATCTTTGGGGTGGCCTACCTTGAATCCATCATATAACACAAAAATTATAAGTAACATGGATTTTTTAAGCGCTTTCATGTGGACATTTTTGAATTACTCAATTTTTAAAAAATAAATATTTGTAACTCTCGAAATCGAGCGCTATAATGTGTGTACTTTGAGAGAAAGGGTTTTCATCGAATGAGAACAAAAAGTATTCAAGCGAAGCTATTTTACAATTATTCGATGTTGATCATCGTCGTCGTCATAGTCATAGTTGTTTCTTTCTACTTCTACATCTCCGGTATACTGCAGAAAAAGGCGTCCGAATCGCTCTTTCAATTGTCAGGACACATCTCCACCGAATTCGACACTCAGATTAGAAACATGAACTCCATCTCTACCAAAATTCTCTTTTCTGAGCCGCTTCATGAGCTTTTTTACTCCTCAATGTTCCAAATCAACAAATCGTCCATCGATAAGCAGCGCCGGTTCAACAATATTATCTATCCCATCATCGGTTATGACAAACCTTTCAGACAAATCAATATGTTTCGTATAACTGGCGAATTCGCGAGCATNNTAGGTGACGATTTCCGATTCTCGGTGCTTCCTGCGAAAAGGATCGCCACGACCTCGTGGGTCGGAGACACGCTTCTCCTGAACGGAAAAAAAGACATCTCTCTCCCACATCCGGATTCTTGGAACAGAGGAGATGAATTCGTCATCTCCCTGAATAGGGCTTTTGCGCCTAATTGGGGCGAAAAAGTCGACAGCATTCTGGAGGTGCAGCAGGATTACGAAGTGTTTACTCGAATTATCGATAACGCGCAGGCTCATCCGGATTTAAAAAAGAATATGGACATCGAAATATATGTACTCGACGAACAAGGGCGGTTGGTCTATCCGATCGACTCGGTCGCTAGGGCGGCCAATGCCCAAACCTGGTGGAAGTTAGTGAAAGAACGTATTAACAGTGATACTTCGGCTAAGATTATTAACTCGAGTGGGAAAAATAGTAATATTATCGCCTACAGCGCTTCCGATTTGTCGGGCTGGACGGTCATCGCTGGNNTTCGCAACGCGATTCTCGTGCTGGGGATTCTGACGCTGTTCGTCACACTGGCGATATCCTATTTGGTGTCAAGATCGCTGACGATTCCTATCAAACAAGTGCACAAATCTATTAAGCTGTTGAGTCTAAACACGCTCCCTCCGAAGCCGCAGGCTAAAGTACCTGCCCGTCTAAACGAATTGGAGCATTTGAATATGGCGTTCAACGAAATGAGGCTGCGATTGCAGGAATCGCTGGAGGAGACGGTCGCGTCACGCGAGCACGAACTGGAAGCCCATAAGTTTGCACTGCAGGCGCAGATGAATCCGCACTTTCTCTACAATACGATCACAAACATTAGTATTCTAGCCGAAGACCAAGGGCAGACCTCAATCGTGGGATGTTGCGAGAGGCTGGCCCAAATGCTGCGCTACATTTCGTCGAGCGATGCAGCCCCTGTTCCGTTGTCCGAAGAGCTTGAACATGCGAGAAATTATTTAAATCTCATGCAGCTGCGTTACGAGGATAATATTCGGTTCTCGATTGAAGTACCAGCAGCGCTCAGTCATGTTGAAGTTCCTAAGCTGATCGTCCAGCCAATCGTGGAGAACGCGATTAAATACGGAATTCACGTCGATCCCCCCTGGGTTATCTCGATTACCGGCACCGTAAAAGAGGATCACTGGGAGCTGAGCATTCGAGACAATGGACATGGGTTCGAGGAAGAGAGTCTTGCTCAGCTTCGAAAACAGTTCGAGACGACGGATCCCACGGTCAAAATTCCAGCATTGCGCATCAATGGAATGGGACTGATGAACATTTACACCCGGTTAAAATTATTGTTCGGAAACCGCTTCGCGATGAACGTCTCCAATCATCCGGAAGGAGGCGCGCTCGTCACACTAAGCGTCCATCATGAACGAGGAGGTAAGCCAATATGAACACTACCAAACATCGGGTCGTGGTCGTAGAAGACGAACCCAAAATCCGGAGGAATATCGCGCAAAAAATCGAGCGATCAGAAGAGTATGAGGTCGTTGGGTCAGCTTCGGACGGCATGGAGGCGGTAAAGGTTATTTTGGAGCAGAAGCCAGATGTCGTCTTCACCGATATCAAGATGCCGAAGATGAGTGGTCTGGAATTGGTTCGACAAATTAAGGAATCTCTCCCGGAGACTCATTTCGTCATCATCAGCGGTTATAACGAATTCGATTACGCTCAGACCGCAATGAAGTTGGGGGTACGCGATTACCTGCTTAAGCCGGTAAGTGCAGAAGCCCTGAACGAGTGTTTGAAGGATATCAGCAAAAGCTTACTAACGCGGAACCATCGAATGAGGAGGGAATTGTTGACGTCCTCAATTAACGGAGGGCAGGAGGAAGTCCATTCGTCGACGGCGAACCCGAATCAACCGTTTGCGATATTTTTGATCTGCATCGGGAACTTATGCGCGTCCATTATTCCCCCGGACCAATACAAGTATTTCCGTGAGCTTTGGAAAGAAGTATCCCTAGAATTGGTAGTGAGGCATGTTGTCGGCCCAGACGAATATTGGGTTGCGGTCGATGAGAAAGCACCTAACCAGAAATTTCTGCTTGTATCCGCCGACCAGAAGCGAGAGGAAGATCTCCATGCCATGGCTAAGCAGATTCAAGCTTCCTTTGCTGATCGAACCAGTGGGCTGCCCATCCATATTGGACATCTCGATTTATTCGTGACTCGGGCAAAGATTTGGGAGCAAGCACAGACCGTCAGAAACCTGATGGAACGTGAATTGGTGCCGTGCAGATCAAGCCTGCTGTTTGCTCCACGTGAGCAAGAGATCCAATCTGCAACTCATCTGTTAGATCAGGTGCTTAGGAACAAAGTGAGCTCATTTATTCAAGCCGGTCAGACGAATTCGCTCAAGATTGAGGTTTTCCAAGCTTTTGATCAATGGGAAAAGGCGGGGTACACGCAGCGGATGTTAGAGAAGGTAACCATGCATCTGATCCGGTCCGTTCATTTGCAGACGGGGGCACTATCCGAAGCTGAATTGTTCTCGCGAGAGATCGAGTTGTTCGCCAAACTGACCGTTTGTCGGGAACTTCCCTCGTTCTACATCGAGGTATGGGAACTCGTAGAGAAGATGGTTTCGATCGGGGAAGAGGATCAAGATACGCTTAAACTGGTGGAGCAAGTCGCCAACTATTTGGAACTAAACTACACACAAGACATTAACCTCGAGGAACTGGCTGCGAAGTTTCATTTTACTTCATCGTATTTGTCCAAAATGTTCAAGAAAAAATACAACGGAACACCGCTCAAATATATGATTAAACTGCGGATCGAAGAAGCGAAACGGCTAATCCGCGAAAATCCGCAAAGTGAAGTCGGCCGAATTGCCACAATAGTTGGGTATCCCGACCAACACTATTTCAGCCGTATTTTTAAGAATGCGACTGGCATGAGTCCTTCGGAGTATCGTGATCGCCAAGCTTGAGAAGGGCCACTCGGTGCCAATAGAAAGGATATCGCGGAATTTCCATTAGGTATCGGGCAGCATTTGGGTTATAGCCACGGTTCTCAATATTATCATTTCAAGGAAAAAGCGGAATTGTTCTATGCAATTGTGGTGCAGGACTTCGATCTTTTATCTCAGCTTTGTCAGCAGGTTACCAAAGATGCTCCCTCTGAGGGTTTAACAACGGTAGAAAAACTGATGTTGGAGTTTATCAAATTTGGTCTGGACCATCCGTACCAATACGAGATCATGTTCATGCTTCGGGATGAGGAAATACTCTCTTACTGCCGTAGCGAACAAGCTAAATGCTTCTATATGTTCGACTTTATCGTACGCCAGTTTTTGAAGCAAGAGTGTCATCCGCTTGAGAGCAACCCATCTTTTCCGCTCAGTATGTTTTTAGGCATGCATGGTTTCATTTCTTTTTATATTCAGGATCGCTTGACGTTTGAAGATATAATGCCCGCTGCGGTTGCACATGTCAAAATGCTAAGTCAAAGCAGTTACCACATGACGTCATAAGACGTTTTTATTTTCCAATAATGCTTTACTCATTTACCCTGTTATAGCTGTACTCCTTTATAACATTACTTAAACAACGTAATGAACGTAATAAACTTCCAAATTGTAAACGTGATTTAATCATATCAGATATTGCTTTATTCGTGTCAAACTACGAAAGAGTAGTAAATATGGAGTAGCAAGTGTAGCGAGTTAAGCTCGAGTAAGTATAAGTAACAAATAAAGAAGTAGGGGATCATGCATGCCCTACTTCTTTAGTGTTTCTAGACTAGGTAATCTTGATTGGATTAGTTCCACAAAAATTTAATTCACTTCAACCCATTCTTCACGAAGAGGGTGATAGAACTTGCCTTTGCCCTCTGTATTTCCGTCTGCCGTATAAGCGATCATACTAACTTGGTCCCAATCGATGTGATCCGTCGTGAGTGCCAGCTCTACATGAGGGATTGAAGCTCCGGCACGAACGAGCATAATGATTGGAATTTGGCCGGCCTCGATCGTTATCCATTGCTGCCCCTTATATACGGCTCCAGTCTGATAATCCACCCATTGTCCTTCTGGCAAATATACGATGCGATTATCCGTTTCTTCAAACAGTGGTGCGACGAGAATATCGGAGCCAAAGAAGTATTGATCTTCGATCATCCAGCAGGTCGGATCATCCGGAAATTCCAAGAACATCGCTCTGAGCAGCGGATGGCCTGCTTGCGAGCTTAAATACGCTTGCGAATAAATGTAAGGCATAAGCTTATACTTCATTTCCGCAGCGGCGCGGAAGTCATCCATGAAGGAGTCACTGTAAGCCCACGGCTCCTTCGGAGGGGCACCGTGACAACGACTGTGGGATGTCAGCATACCAAAGGGCATCCAGCGGCGGTAAAGCGCCTCGGGGCTTTCCTTCACAAAGCCACCGATATCATGACTCCAGTATGTGAAGCCGCTCAGACCGATTGACAGAGCCGCTCTTAAGCAAGCGAGCATCGCTGAATCTGTGTTCTCCGTATCGCCGCCCCAATGGATCGGGTAGCGCTGGCTACCTGCCCAAGCACTGCGAGCCCAAATGATATGTTCGCCGTTGACGTGCTCGGTTACATCGGCTAAAGCTTTGTTGTAGCGGAGCGGGTATAAATTATGCTCCAATCGGCCGCTTTGACCGGAATGGAATCGACCGAAGATAGGCGCACCTTCACCAAAGTCAGCTTTAATGGCGGCAACGCCCATTTCAAGCAGCTTAGCAATTTTCTCCTGATACCAGGCTACGGTTTCCGGGTTGCTGAAGTCCAGAATCGCATCCGCTGTAGGCAGATTTCCATCAGGATCAGTTACGACAAGCCCTTTATCAATCAGCTCCTGGAAATAGCGGTTATTTGGAGTGAAATACGGAATTTGCCATAGACTGATTCGAAATCCTTGCTTGCGCAGGTCATCAATCATTTGCTGCGCATTATCAAATCGGGTATGAGAAAATTCATAATCACAGCGCCAATCCTCTTCAAACCAGCCTGTATCCAGGTGAATGACATCACAAGGAATTTGATATTCCCGCAGCTTATTTGCGACTTCTCGCGCTTCTGCCTCTGATTTATACGTAATTCGGCTCATCCATAGGCCGAAGGACCAAAGCGGAGGCACAGGGCTTCTTCCAGTCAAAGCTGTATATTCATAAAGCAATTGTTTAGGCTGTCCGAAGAAGAAGAAGAAATCCAGCTCCTCATCTCCTAAGTAAATATTGTTCATATCATCAAAGGTTTGTCCAAAGTCCATCGTCATTGGTGCACTCGAATGAATAAACATTCCATATCCTCTGCTGCTCATAAAGAACGGGATTGGTTTGTACATATTAGGTGTTTGGGCACCAAGTGCATCCCTTGTCCATAAATTGACTTTTTGACCACGTTTATTAAGCCCTGTAAAAGATTCGCCACAGCCAAATATTTTCTCTTGAGGAGATAAAGTGAAGCTGGCTGCAATCGTCGTCTGCATATCAGCATTTGATCGGACATAAGAAAATGGAATTTTCGTGTTCACCAGTGAGAGATTATCCTGCATGTGATAGGTCTGGGTTAAAATTCGTCCACTTGCATCCTTGAAGATCAGATGAAACGGATTTAACTGTAGGATTACAGAACCTGCATTACTAACCCACTCTATTTCATTATCATGCTTAACTTGCTTCCAACTAGAAGAAGATGGAATGTCTTCAGGAATCATAAGCGAATTAGATTTACTAAATTTAGTGTTTTTTGTCTTGAGTCGAATGCGGACAGTCGATTCGGAGACGAATGAAATAGAAAACGGCAACTCAGGGGATTCCGTATATTCAACAGGAAACTCCCATGACCGAGTCGGTTCAAAAGCAAATTCAACTTGATTAAAGGAGACTCGAGACTTCTTGGCAAAACGTTCAAAGCGTAATTTACCAATCCCTGTATCACCTAAGCTATTTTCTGCCATATTCATTGCAAAAAAATAGGTGTTTTCAAGCTTATTAAACGCTTGACTCATGTCGACCGTTTCGTTTAAGGATGTAGTACCTTGCATAGTCATCGTGTTCACTCCTATCCTAGAAACAATACTGCCCGCAGCTACAATGTGAGGGCAGCATTGTTCATGAAATACATGCTATTTTACGCTCATATAACGATTGTACGCATCCGTACGAATTTTCATTAGCTTTTCTAATCCCATGTCATTGAGCTTTTTAATATAAGCATCCCAGCCTTCGTCAATTCCACCTTTGGTCACCCACTGAGCACGCATGGCTTTTGCGTAACTTTCAATATCGGTGGTCAGAGTTGGGAGCTCCTGGAATTCTTCTGCTGTATACATAACTCTTGGGTAAGGCTCTGTTACATATTCAGAACCAAGCTTGTTGATTTCCAGCTTCAGGCCATCGCCTTTGTTAGGATTTAGAACAATTTTCTCTTCAAAGGAAGGGCTCACATATTTAGGTCCGAAATCACGGAGAGATTGCTCCCAATACCAAGCATCCGCGCTTGTACCCGCTGGTGGATCCATCAATGTATAAGTTCCATCATCATTCTTACTAATCACCGTGCCGATCGCGCCCCAGAAATTCTGAATACTTGCCTCATCTGTATAGAATTGATCAGCCCAGCGTGCGGCAATCTCCGGATATTTACAAGAAGTTGTTATCAGCAATTCATTGCGATTATAACTCAGACCGTTCGGATCTCCATCTTGATACCGTTTCCCATCTGGACCTGCGATTGGTGCAATCGTTTCATACTGATCAGCCCATTTACCAAATACAGAATCTGGGGTCCATTGATAGGAGAATCCAACAATCGGAGCGTCTGCATTCTGCTCCTTCGCTGCTTTCATACTGCTATCCTGAGTGAATATTTCCTGATCAATTAATCCTTCAGAATATAGTTTATGAGCCCATTTCAGACCCTCTTTATACCGTTCTGAAGCATAGTTGTAAGCAGGCTTACCATCCTGTATGGACATAGAACTGCTATATGCATCTGTCACTCCAAATGGCTCCAATAGATCGCCTATGATCTTTGATTCTGTAAATGGGATCTCATCCTTCTTGCCGTTCCCATTCGGATCCTGCTCTTTGAATGCTTTAAACACGTTGTAAAGCTCATCAATTGTTTCTGGAGCTTTCAGACCCAATTTATCGAGCCAAGCCTTATTAATAACGGGCTGAAATCTGCTTTCAGGACGCGATGGCAATCTTGCAGGCAATGAATACATTTTGCCGTCAGGATATTGACTGATTTTTTTCAATTCCGGTGATTCCTGCATCGCTTTTTTAAGGTTTGGCATATATTGATCAATGAGATCATCCATCGGAACAAAATAACTCAAGTTATTCACAATATCGGAATCAGTAAAGGTTTGATTTCCCAAAATAATATCGGGCAGCGTTCCACTAGCAAGCATAATCGATTTTTGCTCCGTCCAGTCATTGGAAGAAACAACCTGCCACTCGATTTTAACATTGGTATTCTTCTCTAAATCTTTGAGGAACTGATTCTGAGTAAAAGTATCCCCCATGCTTCCCCAGCGCATCGTTAACACTTTAAGCGTTATAGGCTCGTTAACAATGGGCAGACCCTCTTTATTGAAATCACTTGACGGTGTTTGTGCAGCGTTATCCGTCTTACTTTGATTACTGCCACACCCAACAACGCTGATTACCAGCGAGAACACTAGAAGAACCGTGAACAGCATTTTGAATGCTCTTTGATTCATATGTTTAACCATTTCGAAATCCTCCATTTCATTGTTTCTAATCTGAATCGCTGTTTCTAATCTGAATCGTTCACTTTACCCCTTCAATCCTACGGAATCAACCCTTTACGGCGCCAATCATCACCCCCTGGTTGAAGTACTTTTGAACGAATGGATACACGCACATAATCGGAACTGTTGCTATAATAATGACGGAATAGCGCATCATATTGGCTAGTCGCAGCGCAATCTGTGCTGCTTCACCAGTTCCCATAGCAGACTGCATCTGATTGGTGATCAGTATATTACGCAATATCAATTGCAGCGGATATAAATCTGGATTTCTTAAATATACCAAAGCGTTAAAGTACGAATTCCATTGACCAACCGCGATCCATAATGCCAGTACCGCAATGATAGCTTTCGATAACGGTAGAACGACTTGAGCGAAATACCGAAGATGACCGCAGCCATCGATCTGCGCCACTTCCCATAGATCCTTCGGAATACTGGTTTGGAAAAAGGTTCTGGCAACGATGATATTAAATACGACAACCGAGAAAGGCAGCACCATAACCCAGAATGTGTCATATAGATGAAGATCTTGAACGGTCAAGAATGTTGGAATTAAGCCCCCATTAAAGAACATCGTAAAGATAAAAAACAGGGATAAAAACTTTCGGCCCACCAAGTCTTTTCTAGATAACGCATAGGCTGCTGGAATATTGACAAGCAAGCCAATAGCTGTACCAACAATCGTGTAGATAATCGTATTTCTGTAGCCTGTCCAGATATTCGAATGCTTGAATAATTCTTTATATCCTTCCAGGGTGAACCCGCTAGGAAAAAACCATACATTACCGTTTGAAACTTCAGTCGGATCACTGAATGAGGCAATGATGATAAAATAAATTGGATATAATACGATAACCAGAAAAATGACTGCAAAAATGTACATGAGTATTTCAAACATTTTATCGGATATACTGCTTTTTATTCTAGCATTCTTCGGTTTTTCATTTGCCACATTCATTGTACTCATATCATCCTACCTTTCCGCTACCACAAGCTGTTCTGGCTGTATTTTTTCGCAATCTGATTAACCATAATCAGTAAGATAAAGCTTATGTCCGTATTAAACAAGTTGACTGCAGATGAAAAGCTGTATTGGCTGCTGATAATCCCCATTTTATAAACATACGTAGAAAGAATTTCACTTGAGGTGATATTCAAGTCATTCTGCATCAGATAGACCTTCTCAAATCCAACACTAAGCAGTCCGCCAACCCGCAAGATCAACAAGGTAATCGCTGTAGGGATCAGCATCGGAATATCAATATATCGAATACGATGCCACCTGCTTGCTCCATCCACTGTAGCCGCCTCATACAAGCTCGGATCAACCGCAGAGAGCGCAGCGATATAGATGATACTGTCCCATCCAACGTGCTGCCACACATCCGACCAAACATAGATGCTGCTGAATAAGCTGGCAGAACCCATCAAATCAGGAGCCTTTACACCTAAGAGATTATATAGGTTTCCAACAATCCCAGAGCTGGGAGATAGCAAAATCAGCATCAAACCGACCATAACGAC
The DNA here is from genome assembly GCA_002438345.1 of Paenibacillus sp. UBA6285. GTDB lineage: Bacteria > Bacillota > Bacilli > Paenibacillales > Paenibacillaceae > Paenibacillus_AQ. The sequence continues at coordinate 2,684 of DJUJ01000164.1, read as the reverse complement.
AGTTGAAATGAAATGCGGCAGATAGGATACCGTCTGGAAAAATCGTTTGAACCTGCTCGTTCTCATCTGATTGACCATAAGTGCAAGCATAATAGGAATTGGGAATGTAGCTATACTGTAAAGACTGATAACAATCGTGTTCTTAATCGTTAATGAAAATTGATAGGAATTAAAAAACTTCTCAAAATGCTTGAACCCAACCCAAGGACTACCGTCAATACCTAATGCTGGACTGTAATCTTTAAATGCAATAATAACCCCGTACATCGGTTTGTATGCGAATAGGAGCGTAAGGATAAATGCAGGCAAAAGTAACAAATATAGCCCCCATCCTCGTCGAATCTGACCAAGTTTATGTTCTAAATATAATTGACCGGATCTCATGATGTTCCTCCTTTATATTTGAAGACCGCTTGCAACTTCAACACTCTGTTTACACTTCCAAGTATAATGACCAATTAAAACGTAAATCATACATGATGAAAGCGCTATCTGGACTTTTCTATTCCGCTTCTCTATCCCATAATGAATCGTCTTCATTTCGGGAATATTCACAAGAACACGAATCAGACATTTTGTTGTGCTATCCAGACTTTACAACCAAGCGGTATCAATTTCTATTTTTTTTCAGAATAAAGCGCTTTATAATAATCTTGCACTTAGTTACATGTATAGAGCACTCAAAGTAAATAATTGAGCGTGAAAGGATGTATGACTTTGGCCTTCCGCACAGACAAATCCTATCCAATCCAACATTATGTCAAGATCATGCTTACCATTTCAATCCTTGTGCTTATTCTGGATTTTGCCATCAGCATCTCTTCCATTTCCATTGTCCAGCAGCAGTCTACACGATATTTGCAAGATACAGCCAATATCTACATCAATCGCATCAATCACGATTTCACTTACATTACGAACTATATGGGATGGACGCTCGCGAACGATGAGAACCTGGAAACCATGAACAAGTATCCCGTAGACAGTCATGAGTTTATCAAGTCAAACGAAAGGCTGTACAAGCGTTATACTGAATTGCAAAAAAATTATGCTCAAGAATTTAGTTTCTTTTATTATATGAAGGACAAACAATATTTTTTGAATTGTTCATCCATGTACCTTTCTTACACAGATTATCAGGAACTGAAGAAACAAATCATGTCCTTTATTGAGGATACAAAGGTGTACGAAAAGTTCTATTCAAAATGGAAACCGATCCTTCTAAACAATCAATATTACATCATCAATATCGTTCCTTATCATAACAGCTATATGATCTCTATGATTTCAGCAGATAATCTCATTGCTCCACTTCGTCAAATTAACTTGGGGAAAAATGGATATGTATCCTTAATAAGTGATGATGGAAAAAACGTATCCAGTCCGGTATCGAACAGTGGGAAGTTGTTGGACCTAAATCGAAATAACACGCCACTTCCGAACTTTATGAAGACCAAAACGACTGTTAAAGGTGAATTTAGCAATGCATCTTGCTATGTAGAACTGATTATCCAATTTGGTGCATTTGAAAAAATTATGATTGCCCAGATGCTCATTATTTTCTTAGCCGTCATCATTGTATGCAATCTTTGTTTCCTTACGATGTATTTTCAGCGAAAGGTATTAAAGCCGTTCAAGACCTTTTCCTATAACCTAGCCTATTGGACTGATGACAACGAAACGCTTGGTATGGAAAGCAGTAAAATCATTGAGTTGGAGAAAGCGAATAAGCAATTCTTGGATCTAATAAATAAAATCAAAAAAATTAAGATCGATTTATATGAACGCGAGATTGAGAAACAAAAAATCCAGCTTAATTACATGAAATTGCAAATCAAGCCCCATTTCTTCCTTAATTGCCTTACAAATATTCACAGCATGGCCCAAATGCACATGTATACAGAAATACAGAATATGGCGCTATCGACTTCCAAATACTTTCGTTATATTTTTCAGAATGATCAAGATTTCGTTAAACTAGAGGATGAACTGGAGCATATTAGACNNGCAGGCCTGACAATTCCACCGCTAGTGCTTCAGACTTTCATTGAAAATGCGATTAAATACGGAATATCCAGAGTAGATATAGCCCGAATCCTGCTTACAGTAGAGCGCCAGCCGGAAGAAGCATTGATTGTAATCTGTATATCAGATACTGGACCTGGTTTCCCACAGGATGTATTGGAAAAGTTAAATGGTGGGCACTCATTAGACCAGATAGAGGGTACGCGGATCGGTATTATGAACACAATTCAAAGACTTGAGTATCTCTATCAGAAAAAAGCACAAATTGGCTTCTCCAATTTAGAAGGCGGTGGCGCTTGTATCACTCTATACCTGCCCGACCTTAATGAACGAAAAATTTGAATGGAGGTAGCTTATGAATGTACTCCTTGTTGATGACGACTTTTATGTCGTAGCCGCATTAGAGCAGAAGATAGACTGGAAATCGCTGAACATTGAGACGGTGTACACAGCAAATAATGTCGCTCAGGCGCGAGTAATATTACAGAAGCATCCTATACAAATTCTAATTTCGGACATCGAAATGCCGCAAGGAAGCGGATTGGAGCTCCTAGCGTGGATTCGTGAGGAGAAATACTGTGTACAAACTATTTTTCTGACCAATTACGCAGATTTTAACTATGCGCAGAAAGCAATTGAATTGCAGAGCTTTGAATATT
>DJUJ01000125.1:14867-18481 GCA_002438345.1 Paenibacillus sp. UBA6285 | reverse complement strand
CTCTTGGAGGTTAACTCCAAACCTTCCAAGAACGATAATACACCGCTAAACGATCAAAAAATCAGACCGTCCGTCAAGCAAATGATTCTATATTGTCGCTATTTGGCCGGTTTATAAGGAGGACACAATGACTGAAACAGCTATGGGGTTCCTCGGCATTATGACGGGCCGTCGCCACGGGAATCCTCCGATCGCCGAGCCAGAATTTTGCAGTCATTTATGGAGGGCAGCTCCGCGATATAACCTTAAAGTCCTCGTGTTTCATCCGGACGGAGTAGCGGCAGACGGGTCATCCATAACCGGTTATACATGGAAAGATGGAAGCTGGCATAATACGACCTCTCCGCCACCAGATATTATTTATAATCGCTGTTTTTACAATAGTCTGACAGAAAGAAAAGAAGCTTCGACTGCACTCTCTTTTCTTCACCGCTCACTACCTTGGTCACGGGGTTTACCTGATAAATGGGGCGTATATGAGATATTGAAGCGCAACCGAAGAGCAGCTATTTTATTGCCAGAAACCGTACTCTATACCGGTACCCGCAAGTTAAGCACTATGCTCGCTGAAAGAGAGNNAATACGGGGTCTTTCTAAAACCTAAAGCAGGCTCTCATGGCAAACGCACATTACATGCCATACTGCAGAACAGAAGCTCTGGCGGAGGCATAAGAGTACGAGGGCGCGATGGGGCTAATACACCCTTTCAATATGTATTCAGCTCGCAGGATGAAGGACTGAACTGGATTCATGAATTTATCGGCTCACGCCGCTATATTATACAGCCTTATCTGCACCTAACTAATAGTAAGGGGCAACCGTTCGATGTGCGTGTATTGATGCAAAAGAATGGCTTCGGACGCTGGGCTCTTACCGGCATGGCCGTTCGGCTGGGTAATCATGGTTCACTGACTTCGAACCTGCATGGCGGTGGAACAGCGGTTCCTCCCTTGCCCTTTTTGCTTGCAGAATATGGTCAGGACGGAAAAGACATCATGCATGAGATAGCTACAGAAGCTGCATACTTGCCTCCTCTTCTGGAGGCCGCATGCGGTAGGCTTGGAGAACTCGGCCTAGATTTCGGTATTGATTCGAGCGGTCGGATTCATTTACTAGAAGCAAATTCCAAGCCAGGGCGCACGGTATTCCGGCTGACGGGCGACCGCCGGGCTGCTAAGCTCGCCGCCGAGAATCCACTGTCTTATACGCGCCATCTGCTACTCACACAGCGACGGATACCATCCCTATCTACGGACAGCTCCGTTAAAAACGGGAGAATGATAACAATGGTTCCTAAGGAGGATTCATAAATGAGTCTCACTTTTTGCAATGTGCATTTCACTAAGCAGCCCCAAAAAGTTGTATATGTATCAGATGCACTGATGAAAAGCTTGAAGTTAACCGGGAAGAAGAACATACGCTTAAGGCTCGGCAAAGATGCCATCCCGACAATGATCAAGCCCCNNCACCGGAAATCATCTATTCCTCGCCACTGGCGTAAAGAGCGCTATCAAGGTTCCGAAATCTGGTGGTATCTATTTACGCAATCTGCAAAATGACGAAGTACAGCTTGGACCTTTAGTCGGCATATTGTCCGATGGGCCAGGATCTTCAGCTCAGCCCTTCGGTTCACGCACTGGCTTTATAAAGCAATTACTGCGGGAAGGCAGTAACAAATGTTATATATTTGCATTTATGCCGCGTGATATCAACTGGCAACAGGAACAAGTCTATGGTTATTTTTTAACCGCAGGCGGCAAATTCGAACGTAAAATGGTTCCTCTACCTGATGTTGTCTACGATCGGCTACCCAGTCGGAGAGCTGAGACTTCACCTTATATCAACCAGCTACGCGAACGCTTTATGCGCAAGAAAATCCCTTACTTCAACTGGAGCTTTTTCAATAAATCCGATATCTATCGGTTATTGGAGAATGACGGAGCTGCCAACCGTTACGTACCTGAAACACACAGCAACCCCTCTACCGAAAAAATGAGAGAAATGCTGGATCACCACCACTTTGTATACTACAAGCCTTCCGCAGGCAGTCTGGGTCACGGAATCTACCGACTTACTTATCTGCCTAAGAAGGGGTATTTTGCCCGCTACCGCCGGGGAGGAAAAAACGTACTTCTGCGCTTCACCACCTTTGACAGCCTCATGCGCATGCTTCGTTCGCGGCACGGTCAAAGTCTGCAAAATTATATAGTTCAACAGGGAATACGTTTGATTGAAATTGATGGCTGCCCCATTGATTTCCGATTCCATATGCATAAAAACGGCAGTAATCAATGGATTGTAGTCGGCATAGGCGCTAAAAAAGCCGGCCGAGGCAGTGTCACCACTCACCTCAAAAATGGGGGGGCCTTGCTTACACCTGGGCAGGCGCTCGGGCGTGTATTCGGCAGCAGAGCAGATGAAGTATTGCAGCGTGCAAAGAATACAGCTGTCAAGCTAGCAGAATCCTTAGAAATCCAGCATCGTCATTTGCTCGGTGAAATTGGCTTTGATCTCGGAATTGATCAGGATGAAGACATCTGGATGTTCGAGGCCAACGCCAAACCAGGACGTTCCATCTTCCGTCATCCTTCCCTGCGCGCTGAGGGCAAAGCTTCCGTCGAGCACATTTTGGAGCATTGTCTATACCTCAGCAAATTCCGCAGGAGGGATGAGATGTGAACACCCATTTTCCGGATGAATCAAAACCCGTTATTGCCATACTGACAACCAGTGACAGAGTGAGGCAATTTAATGGCAACCGCAATAACTTCCGGGACATTATTCGCACAGGCAAGGAACAAGGATTTCTTGTCTACGTCGTCACCGTCCGTGACTTGAAGCTTGAGGAACGGATGGTGAACGGATATGTCCCATCATCCAGCGGAAAGATTTGGTACAGCATTCCTGTACCTCTTCCACAGATCATCTATAACCGGATTCCTACCCGTGAGGATGAGGAAAAGCCTGCTGTCGTACGCAAAATAGCTCAATGCCTGGAGTATCCAGGCATTAAGCTATATAACCCATATTTTTTCAATAAATGGAGTCTATTCGAATGGCTGAAAGGCTCGCACTCCACCTCTAAGCATGTTCCAAAAACCAGACGTTTACGCAGCGCAAACACGCTTACCGCTATGCTGAATAATCACACCAGCCTCTACCTTAAACCAGAGAACGGCAAAGCAGGTAAAGGAATTATGTGTCTAAAATACCGTGCAGATACCACTTTGCCCTATCGGCTACAAATTCAAAGCGGCAAAAAAAATGTGACATACAAAGCCGCCTCAATAGAACGCCTCTGGGCACGGATAGGAAAAGAAAAGGGAACCTCGCGCTATATCGTACAACAAGCCATTGAGTTGGCGACCCACCGNNGCCCCTTTGATCTACGTGTACTTCTGCAGAAAAACGGCAGAGGAGGTTGGGGAATGACCGGCATAGGTGCGCGGTTAGCTGGTGCACGCAGTATCACCACGCACGTACCTCGTGGTGGCAGTATCGAGGAGCCCTCCAGCATGCTGGAAAGCACATTTGGAACCGAAAGAGCAGCCGCTATTCTAAAAAGTGTACCTACAACTGCTCTGTTAATCGCCAGACAAATTGAAAGGGCCTCT
>DJUJ01000125.1:11859-14665 GCA_002438345.1 Paenibacillus sp. UBA6285 | reverse complement strand
TGCTAGAAAGTGGAAATCTAGGCTATCCGGACTGCTTGAGTTTATAAGAGAGCATGGGGAGCGGCGAATTACAAACCAAGCTTGTAAGGTACTGGCCCGATTAACTCCCGATCAGTTGTCAGAGACAGGTGTCTCGCTGCTTGTCGCCACCGTACGAGGTCAGAATGGACGCCAGCTAGCAGGAGTAAGCTTCGTATCAGGTTTCGGTGAAGAAGCCTGTCTCGTTGCAGTGCATCCCTTATACCGGAATAAGCATACCGGCACCGCTCTTATGGCCACCCAATTAAAGCGCCTTGGGCGTCTGGAATGCAGTGTTGCCAGCGATAATACAGCTAGTCTGAAGATGTGCTTCAATGTTGGCCTTGCCGCAGTGGCGCTTACCAGTGGCCCTACTGGCAAGCCAACTTTATTGATCAGGTCACCACATAATACCGGCAGTACTACCATTTCTCCACAAGAAGGTGAACTCCTGTGTCAGAGCCCGTCTTAGGCATTCTTACTTTGTATATGAATGAAGCCAAGCAGCTTGAAGAAAAGGCCGTGTACCGGAGAATGATCATTGAGGGCAATCGAATTGGCTTGGATGTTTTTGTGTTCACTCCCATGGATGTCCATCCCAGCAAAGAGCAGATTCATGCCCTTGTCTTTGATCTCAAGAGCGGGAAATGGTCACGCAAATGGCGTTCCTTCCCGAACATGATTTATGACCGTTGCCGTATCCAGCGCAGTGCACGCTTTCAGCAGTTGCTTCGTTTCCGTGAACGCTATAAACATCTACTGTTTCTGAATCGTCCACTGCGCAACAAATGGACCATTCACCAAACGTTCTCGCAAAAGAGCCGTTTCCGGCAACATATGCCGGAAACAGTACTGTATCACTCCTCTGCCGACCTACACCGAATGTTAAAACAGAGCCCTGTACTCTATATCAAGCCAGCAAACGGTACAGGTGGACGCGGTATCCTTAGAATTGAACGGGTAAAGGACAGTCGAGGTGTATTTGATATTCAAGGCCGTCGCCAAGATCGCCGGATTATTCCACCCCGAAAGGTCTCTATCTCCCGATTGGATTCCATCGTTCGCCAATGGTGTATCGGTGGACGTTTCCTCGTCCAGCAGGGTATTCCACTACGCTTGCCTGGCGGACGATTCCATGATTATCGCATGCTCGTTCAAAAGAATGGGCAAGGTGTTTGGGAACTAACAGGCATGGCCGCACGGGTCGGTGCAGCCCGCAGCGTAACATCCAATCTTCATGGCGGTGGGCACGCCGTTCGAGCGGAAACGCTGCTAAAGGAATGGCTGGGTAGTCAGGATAAAACCGATAAGGTCATGAAAACTGCCGAGAAGTTAGGACTGGATGCCGCAGCCTTCCTAGAAGACAGTTTCGGAGCTTTATGTGAGCTCGCATTGGATCTCGCCATTGATCGTGAAGGAAAGATCTTTGTGCTAGAGGTTAATCCAAAACCTGCCCGTGAAGTGTTTGCCCGATCAGGGGACGGCAACACGTATCGTAAAGCACTAGTGCGCCCTTTGGAATATGCGTTATGGCTCTATAATAACAAAGGTGCCCCTGCGACAGCTAAGACCACAGAGGAATAATATGATACTCTACAACTTAACAACCGCCTCTCTGCAGGATGCAGAAAGTGCGGTTGTTGTATGACTTCTGATGTTCCGAAGAACTAATATTAGAAAAATCTCGTTGTATTGAAGATTTTGATATAAAAAATAAGGAATCATAATGAGTAACTATAAATAGGTCTCCGCCACCAATAGAAAAGACTATACCTATTACTAAAAACCACATACTCACTCCAAGTGTAGCGCTTAAAGCAATAAAAAGGAAACTCATTATCATTTTTTATACTCCTTTGACATGCTTCACGGTTCCTTATCATCACATAGGAATAATCCCTTTCAATGATCTATCGGATCACTCCTTTGTTTATGTATATCTTTTTAGCTTTGAGCTATTCCTGTATCTGCATTTAGAACCTTAACATTAAAAAAGGCAACCCTCTGCTTAAATGAGGTTTGCCTTTTGTTCGTTTGACAAATGCTAAACGCGATATGCCTATTCGCTAACCGATGCGTTGTCGTACAAATCTATCAACTCATCGAAGGAGGTAATACTTACATCGGAGCCCTTCAGCTCATCCTGACGTCCAAAGCCTGCATATGCACAGCCGATGACGGTTTGTCCGTTTCCTTTGCCTGCCTCCACATCAGACGAGCGATCGCCCACCATCCAGGCACTGTTGATTCCATGATTGTCCAGCAAAATGCGTAGCAATTCAGTCTTTGTCGCAGTGCCTTGACCGCCCGCACTATACAACCCTTCGAATAGCTCTTTAAGCTCATGCACCACAACTATGCTGTGAATGTACTCCTCCAGCCCATTACTAGCCACAAACAGCCTCACTCCACGCTCTTTAAGCGCAGTCAGCGTTTCGACTACCTGAGGATACAGTAACGTACCTCCTGCTTCAAGTCCTTCGACCTCCAGTTGCAACAGCAGTTCATCAGCCCGGCGGTGCACTGCCTCATCTGCTTCGGGCATAACCTTCTTCCAAATGTCTGCCAGTAGCATCCCTAAGCTGCCTAGAATACGCTCTTCAGGTGGTGTCGGTCCTGCATATAGTCCTTCTTCCCGCAAAATATCGAACATTTTATGATATGCGGGCAATAAAAGACTTTCAGTCTGGAACAGTGTTCCATCCATATCAAATACAATCGCTTCTGGCTTGTTCAACTTCGAGTGAACCGCGTTCAGTTCTGTCCCTTGTGCCTCATTACTCATCTG
>DJUJ01000125.1:11457-11823 GCA_002438345.1 Paenibacillus sp. UBA6285 | reverse complement strand
GTTTCCAGTACAAGCCCTATGATATATGATATCACTTCGGAATGTCCATGCTCTCCACATTTCTAGTTGAAACATAAAGGAGAGATATGATCGATTGCACATTGTTAGTCTAAATTAGTGTCATATTGGCAGTAAGTTTCCTATTATACTAGGGGATTGACTGCCTCTATTGTTGTGCTATCAAAAAAAGAACCGGTAGCATGCACAAATCGTGCTTGCTGTACCGGTTCTTTTTTTAGCAAAAATGTGTGAACAATAGATTATACTCTGTCAAAGCTGGAAATCAGCTCATCGAGAACATCTTTGCTAACCATTTTACCTTTGAAATTGATGAGGTTCTCTGCGCTTCCGGAGAATATACATGTT
>DJUJ01000125.1:0-11423 GCA_002438345.1 Paenibacillus sp. UBA6285 | reverse complement strand
CCTGTCGCTTTCATCATCGTACATCCTCCCTTGAATTTACATTAATAATCATTATTGCTAAAAGCTATGTAGGCTTCTATCTCATAGTAATGATTACGCTATAATCTAATTTTAAAGTGCTATTCTTTTCCTGTCAATTTTTTTTCTACAAAATATGATATTTATCGACAAATATTCGACAAAAGTATGTACATTTTCGACAAAATGCTGTAAATCAATCCAAATATTCGACTTGAAATTAATAAATATTCAACATTGCGATTACAAATCAGCTTGTGGTGTTTGCCTATTGATAACCTCATTTACCCAATACATCAACCCCGGAAACCCTGATCTGTATATCTGAGCGAATTAAATGCTTTATTAGTTAATACAGTCTATTAGTCCATTATGCATCTACTTTTTTCGACAATCTAATTCTCTACTATGTCTTGATTTAATATAAGTATGACATATTATTAATAGAAAGATCAAATATTGGATAAATTTAGCACCATTAATTGAATTTAATTACAAAAAAAACCGACCAGTGATTTCTGGTCGATCTACTATATCGTTATAATTGCTTCTCCGTAACCCTGCCATTAGCATCAATAACTGCATTATAGGAGAGGGTATTCATCAGCTTGATCGTCTTCCTATTGTAAGAATCGTCCATAAAGTTGGGCTGTCCACCAATAATTTTGACTGGCGTAATCTTACTCGTCATCTGGGAATCATTGATCTCAAAATTCACTAACATCGAGTGAAGCGTCTTCTCTCCACCACGTGTAGAACGATTAAACACAAAGTTTCCAAGTGAATAATAGATCGGTTTATTTTTGTAGTATTCAATGCCCATCAAGCAATGACTGTGTGCGCCGAGTATGATATCTGCACCACTATCAATCATCTGTTTGGCTAGCGTGCGGGCGTACTTTTCAGGATACTCTTTAAACTCTTCATTCCAGTGAATGTACACAATCGTGTAATCATTCTCCTTAGACATCTTCTGAATAGCCGTAAGCATAGGCTGCGAGGTGTACGCTGAGGCAGCTCCCGGTTTATTATTACCAGCATGCCATGAAGGGCCTGAAAGCACTCGGCTAACACCTAAGATGGCGATCTTCTTCCCCTTTACCGTCTTTGTATACGGTTTGAACGCTTCGTCCACATCTTTGCCTGCTCCTGTATGGCCAATCTTGTTTCGATCCAGATGCACCAGCGTGTCGAGCATGGCGTCTTTTCCGAAATCTAAAATATGATTATTAGCCAACGATACGCCGTCAATCCCAGCATAGTTTAAACCACCAAGCGCTGCTGGTTTGGACCTGAAGGCAAAAGTTTTCTCTGCTGCTTTCCCTCGAATGGACACTGGCGTTTCCAGATTCGCGAAGGTGATATCTGCCTTTTGCAAGGTCGGTGCAACTTTCACAAACGGAAAGTTCACTCCGTATTTAGCGATCTGATCTCCCACAAAACCGTCCAAAAGAATATCACCTGCAAAAGCAAGCTTAATAGGATCTGAAGATGGCGAAGCTGCACTGGATGCAATGGTTGAAGGAAGTATCAGTGATAACATTAGTGTAATGAGTAGCATTCTGCGCAAAATATTCGATCTTAATCTCAAAAAATACAGCCTCCTATCATCAGTATGTTAACTACTATTCTAGCAATCTGGAAAGAGACCCCTAAATTAAGAGTAGAAAGACCTGTTATCCCTTTGATTTTTTCAGAACAGCCCTGAAGCAATGTAACCCACCCCACAAATCCGTATACACAGCATCAGCAGGCAACTCAAAATCGGTCTCCCCCCAATACTGAAATCCAGCTTGCAGCAGCAGATCATTCATTAGACTTAGGTTTACGGTCGGGTAATCAAAAGTTAGCACCAGTAGTCCTTCTTCGTTCAACGTTCGGTGAAATTCTCGCAAAGTACGTACCGTATTCTCTAGGGTCAAATGCTCCAACACCGATATGCAAAAAATAGTGTCAAAGCTCTCATCCTCATAGGGCAGCTCCATCAGATTGGCTTGAGCAAGATGTAAATTGTTAGTTCTTCTCGCTACAACTTGCTTCGCCGCTTTTTCCCCGATCTCATCTGTAATCGCATCAAGGATGTCCTCCCGATAAATAACCCTGCTGTCCATATCGCAAGCGTAGACCTCTGCAGAAACCCCAGCTAAATAAAACTTCAAGGGATGAGGAATCCCACAAGCTGCATCCAGCACCACACCATGTGGAGAAATGAAGTTAATACACCACTCATATTCAAAGGGACGGCTCCACCAGGATTCAGGCAAATCATAAATTAACTTCTCACGACGTGCATCAGAGTTCACAAAAAAACGCGAGACAAAGGGATGTGTTGGCATGGCCAGGACTCCTTTTTAACGGAATTTAAGGTAGTGAGAGTATATTCATGATTTGCTGATTCATGCCATAACCTTACATTGAGCGAGACAAACCTAAAAAAAACGGCTGCTCCCTTAGGAACAGACCGTCGTTAAATATTATCCACACAAACCTTATGAGTAGAATGAAAGAGGCTTGGCCTCAATTCCATGTTTCTCTATCAACGTATCAAGTAACACAGACCATTCCGAATCGACTGTACACTGATCAGGATGAGTCTCGAACCAAGCAACAGACTGCTTTACCCCTTCGGAGAAAGGAACGGTAGCTTGGAAGTCAGGCACGTAACGTTTAATTTTACTATTATCAAAAACACTACTTATCGCTTGATCGCCGATCAAGCCATCCGCTGTCCCTGGAGGCGAGAAGGCTGTGATAAAGATATGAATGGCCTCTCCTATCGCTTCCGGATGCCCAAGTAATCCAACAAATCCTTTGGCAAAATCCGAGTTATGCGTCAGTGTCCACAAAGACGTTCCATCTCCATGTATGACTAGAGGCAAACCGCGGCGTATGCGATCGATCAAGGAGCCGAGCTGATGAAAATGTATTGCTTTGTCTTACCCATGAACAGGTCAATGTCTGTCTGCACATGTTCCGGTGTAAAAGCAATCCAGTCCACCACTACGTCAAATTCGTAATCTCGCCATACTTCTGCAGCCTCCGCCGGATTACGTATGTCTCCTCTAATCACCTTCGCACCTTCTGGAACGAATTCGTCCCGCTGTCCTCGGTTGAATAAATACAGCTCGATACCTTGATCTACGACCAACGGGGATACAGCCTGACTAATTAATCCCGTACCTCCGATAAATAATACCTTCATTTCGCACGCTACTTATAGTGAAACCGGCTCGTTGTTTACTGGTTAACGTAATCTCGCCATACGTGCTTCGGCTGCCAATTCAACAGCTTCTTGGCCTTTTCATTACTAAGTAGCGACTCATGACCCTCCAGCGGATGACGGAAATCCGTCACCTCCGGATAACGCGTGGCCATTAGCTCTCTGCTAGGAACAGCCATGCTGGTCTCATCTGCACATATATTAAGAGCAACCGCGCCCAGTCCGTCCGTTTCAATAGCCAATTGGCAAGCTGTAGCTACATCCCGTGTATCAATATAACTCCACAAAATCCGATCGCGCTGCGCTGGATCATGAATGAAGGAAGGGAAACGCTCATACGCCGATGGATCAATGACATTTCCGATTCTTAGGGAAACGACCTGTATGCCCATTCTGCGGTGGAACATCTCCGCTGTCTGCTCATTCACAACTTTAGACAGACCATAGCTGTCCTCAGGCAATTGTGGATGCTCCTCATCCATAGGCACATACTGCGGTCCTAAAGGGTTAACCGCAAAACAGATTCCGTAAGAGGATTCACTGGAAGCAATAACTGCTTTGCGAATTCCGAGTCCAGCAGCGGCCTCCAGAATGTTATAAGTGGAAACTACATTGTTTTGAAAAGTGACTTCACTCGTCTTTATATTTGCGGCTGGGATCGCAGCCAAATGCACAACTGCATCAGCGCCTGCAAGTACGCCGTACACTTCACCTAAATTATTCAAATCAGCAATAATCGTTTGACACAAGGAATCTGCAGATTTTTGCGTATCCACATTCACAACCTCATACCCTTGCTCTACAAAATGTCGGACGACCCATCTACCAAGCATTCCACTTCCGCCAGTAACAACTACTTTCGCCATGATCGTATCTCCTTTTTATGAACACTTGACTAACTAAGGATACCTTCAATCTGTTTCAAAATATCTTCTGAGAGCTCTATACCGGAAGCATTCACATTCTCCACGACCTGCTGTGGACGACTGGCTCCCACCAGTGCACTAGCCACATTAAGTTGACGCAGAATCCAAGCCAAAGCCAGATTTCCCACAGAAATATTCAGCTCCGCAGCTACGCCACTTAGTTGGCGAACCTTTTCAATCTTCTCTTCTGTAATCGACTTTTTCAACCGATCCAGCTTAGCTGCGCGACTATCCTCAGGAATATCGGTGTTATATTTCCCTGTTAACAAACCTTGAGCTAGCGGAGAAAATACAACCTGTCCAATGCCACGGCGCTCGCCGAGCGGAATGATTTCTTTTTCAATATAACGTTCGAACATATTATAAATCGGCTGATTAACCACGATATGATCTAGCAAATAGCGATCTGCTACAGCTAACGCTTCCGTCATTTGCGCCGCAGTCCACTCACTAACACCGACATAATACACCTTACCTTGACGAACTAGATCATCCAGCGCGCGTAAGGTCTCTTCAATTGGAGTTTCCATATCAAAACGGTGGCAATACATTATATCCACGTATTCTACTCCGAGACGCTTCAAGCTGGCATGGCACTGCTCAGTGATATGCTTACGGGATAAACCACGGTCGTTAGGACCCGTTCCCATTTCGCCAAATACTTTAGTTGCGAGCACATAGGATTCTCTCGGATAGTTTCGCAGAGTCTCGCCTAGCACTTTCTCAGCAGCACCCTTTTCGTAAACATTTGCCGTATCAAAAAAATTCACGCCTAGGTCGTAAGCGGTTTCAATGGCTTTAACAGCATTATCTCTTTCTACGTATCCTCCGTATGTCAGCCAGCTTCCCAAGCTAATCTCGCTAACTTTTAGGCCTGTTCCACCTAATCTACGATATTTCATAATAACTGCTCCTCTCCATAGTTCCGTGTTATGATTTCGGCACGTTGCCTAACGCACATATTCATTCTAGAATAGTTTGTATATAATAGGAAGAAGTGAAATTTAGTTTATTATATGATCTCTAGTGTAGTTACTATACTAGAGTATAGTGGCTTCAAAACAGGAGGAGATTCCTTGAAAACTACTAAATCTACCAGTAATTATATCCCTAAAACCCCACTTACTATTGAATGTAATGTAGAAAAAACACTTGAAGTATTGGGCGGAAAATGGGCTTTTCTTGTGCTAAGAGAGCTATTCGATGGCACCCAACGCTTTGGAGCGCTGCAGCGAAAAATCACAAATGTTAGCCCACGTGCGTTAACTAGTACTTTGCGCCATTTAGAGGAACACGGTGTACTTGAGCGTCACGTTTTTCCTACCGTACCAGTTACAGTGGAATATTCGCTAACTCCAAAAGGTGAAGATTTGCATCAAATTCTGAAGGAAATGAAGCTATGGTCGGCCAAATGGACGTAGCTTTGGTAGGGTAGGTTGCGAACTGATTAAAAAGAGGCTCTCCTTAAAGTAGAGAACTCTACTTATGGGTCAGCTTCTTTTTTTTTATAAATAGGCTATACAACGGATTCTTACTTTAACCCATAGTCTTTGTGCGGTGAGCGCTAGAGAGTAATTAGTTATGATGGAGTCTGAATGCTTGGACAACTGAAAACAACCGGGGGCCGCTCCCTTAGAGCCAATCCTCAGAGAGAAATATGAGATTGAAGTCACGATTGATAATGACATGAACCTGACCGTTTATGGATTTTATAAACAGCAGGATTATGAAGAGGATAAAACTATCGTCATGGTGACCTTTATCAAGGGAGCCTTTCCAGGTGTAGGGATGATGATCGACGGGCACATTCATAAAGGTAATACTAGATTTGCGGGCGAAGTTTCTTTTTTACCGTTTGGAATCTCGCGCGATGAGCAATTTAGCCGTTTGGGTCAGACTGATACCTTTATCCCGTTGGCGGCTCATACCCTCTCGTCTCTGACGTCAATTATTAATCCTGAGACCATAGCACTCACAGGCGAACAAGTTAGGCAAGAGGATCCGGTAAGTATTTTTTTATTGAGCTAGCATTTGCATCATGGATCTATAACAAACAAGAACATCAGGAGGAATTACGAATGGCAACAAACAAAGAGAATATGATAGCAGGAAAGTTATACATGGCTGGTGGTGAAGAATTAGCTAAAGATAGCAAAAGATCCAGAATGCTCACCCGTTTGTTTAACAATACAACGGAAGATCAGGGTGAATATAGAGTAGAATTACTCAAGAAGCTGTTCGAGTCTACAGGAGAATCGTTGCATGTTGAGCCGCCTTTCCGTTGTGATTATGGTAGCAATATAACCGTCGGGAATAACTTTTACGCTAATTTTGACTGCATTATTCTTGACGTAGCAAAAGTAACTATAGGTGAAAATGTTCTCTTTGGACCAAGAGTAAGCGTATATACCGCTGGCCATCCCATCGATGCTGGCGTTCGTATTAGTATGCTCGAATTCGGTACACCGATTACCATTGGAAACAATGTGTGGGTTGGCGGAAATGCCATAATCAATCCTGGGGTAAATATCGGCAACAATGTAATCATTGGCGCAGGTTCAGTCGTGACTAAAGATATCCCTGACAATGTAATTGCGGTGGGGAATCCTTGCAGAGTGCTAAGAGAAATTACTGAGGACGATAAACAACACTGGGAAAAGCTTAAAGAAGAGTACTANNCCCGATCCTGGAGGTTCTCAAGTTGAAAAAGCGTTTTGGCGGATTTAATAAGGTTTATGCCATGCAATTGGCAACGATTTTTTTGGGGTTTATTGTGTTTGGGATATCAGAAAATATTAAAGGGCCAGCCATTCCAAGAATTCAGTTTGACTTTAATCTGGATGAAAAGCAGCTAGGTACCCTTTTATCCCTAAACGCACTAGGTTATTTGATCGCCTGTTCTTTTACAGCTGTATTGGTTCGTAAGTGGGGGATCAAGGCTGTCAGTATCATTGCTTTTGCATCCATGATATTCTCAGGAGTGTTAATCTATATCTCCCACAGCTACCCCTTCTTCTCAGCTTCTTATTTCCTGATGTACATCGGAAACGGAATGCTGGAGATTGGTCTTGCCATTTTGGGAGCACGCATCTTCGTAAAAAATACCGGGACGATGATGAACTTATCCCATTTTTTCTACGGATTTAGTTCAACCTTAGCTCCACTGCTGGCAACAGGACTCATGTCGGTAAGTATATTTGGCCATCCACTCGACTGGCGCGGAATGTATCTGATTATGCTAAGCTTATCTTTGCTACCTATTCTATTTGCCTTACGGAGTACGTTTCCGGGTGACGATCTTCCGCATGAGGACCGAATTCCATTAAAAACGCTGGTCCGTGATCCGGCTTTATGGCTAATGGTTCTTATCCTTTCCTTCGGAGTTGTGTCGGAGCTTGCCGTAGGCGGATGGCTCGTAAACTTCCTTGAAAAAGCATATGAGTGGGATACGGTTACAGCTTCCGGGATGCTGTCCACCTTCTTTCTCTGTTTCTCGTTAGCAAGACTCTTGCTAGGACCGGTAACAGATAAAATTGGATTCAACCTATCGCTTATCATCTTTTCAGCCTTCTCTGCCTTATGTACGTTTGCTGCTATTTTGGGTGGGGAGCAACTCGCTTTTCTATTCGCAGCAGCAGGAATTGGCATTGCGATGATTTATCCTACGGTGATGGCCTTTATCGCAAAGAGATATCCGCATGGTAGCGACACCGCCATCACATTTACAGTTACGTTAATGGGAGTGGGCAGCGTGATTGGCAACTATGCAATAGGTGCAGTGATCGAAGGTGTGAAGAGGCTTTACGGTGCGGAGACGCAAACAGGTATACTGCGCGGACTTCAAGCTGGTTATGGTTTTATCGGATTATGTGCGGCGATATGCGCGATATCCGGTTGTGTTCTATATCGTTATTTACATCGCCGCCAAGAACTTATCTAGAATAGTTATTGCACTTATTTCTGCTCAACATGCAAATGGCGACCAACCTCCCACCATCGGACTCAGATGATCTTATTGACTTCGAAATAGGCAGAAACGAGGTTTTTCGGACTCTGATACTCATAATTCTTAATCCATCAGTGGTTAATTTATTCTGGCCACTAACAGGCACTTCTTTCCATAATTTTAAATCAATAGTCTCTTGCAATGTATCTATTTCTTTCGGAAGCTTTGGCTTTAGCAATCCGCCTTCTGTGGATAATAAAGACTTTTCTACCGGACCATACAACAGAATTACCATTCCCATACTGTTGAGCCAATGATCCTCTGACCATGCTTCGTCTGGATTAAATGCTCCTTTCGCCATTTCTACTGTTCCCAACCATCACTATCGCTGTAGGATATTCTACAGTTGCGAGTAAATAAAAAAAAACTCAAGAGAACGAAGATAACAAAAAACAGGTTATTCATATGGTGGTATCTAACCATAATCGACCTGTTTTTTGTAACGCTATAGCGTTAATTAGGTTATGTTTTTCAAGTATTAATGTGCGTACATGCGAATTGAAGAAATCTCTAGACGGGTATTACATAGGTTAAATGTGTTACTGGTTGAATAAAGAGTTCATTCTGCACTGGGTAGCCCCACATGATATATTACGACGAATGGAAATTCTACGTCATCACAAAGAATTCTATCCAATGATATTATCTTTTTAGCCGTAAACCAGTAATTAATAGCTCAATATTCCCTGAAATCACTTCGAACGAATTTCTTTCGAAGTCCTCGAGTTTCACGGAACCATCATCGTTGTCAACCACTACGTTAAGCCCGTTGCCTTCTATCCCTAAAGGAATATTCTCAAGTTTGTTGTCGTGGTTATTCTTGTATCCTTTTAGCGTGTTACTATAAGAATCAATATCTGCCTTTTGTAGTACCGATTCTAGGTTTATATAATGGTCATTAATAAATCCATCTAAATCGGCAAAATAATATGAATTAAAGTATTCTATAACAGACGGATGAATCCTGACACCTAAGTCCTCTTCCAGTGAATTGAAATCATAAAAGCCTTTTTCGACAGGTTGCCATGAGATGTACTCATCCTCGTCAACTTCTCCAATATAAATAAGCAATTTAGCATCTTCATCGAATGGTGTCTTAAATAAAAAGTCCAATCCTTCCTCAGCAATTTCTTTCCTTAATGAAAAATATTGATTCATAGCTTCCTTTACAGACAAACATATCATCCTCTACTTGTTTAAGAATTTTTCTAGTAATTCAGCACATTGGCTATCACTACCCCAAATTCCTGCTTCTTTTTCAGCAATGTGTATGCCACCCGACCCAGGATGTAATTTTGATGGTACTGCAACAGCTTGACCACTGCCGCCAATATGATGGTAAATAAGAGTGTCATTATTCAGTTCTTTAATATTAAACTGTGGGAAGTGTTCTCTGAACTGCTTATCATTAATTGGTGAAAAACCTAATTCAATTTTNNTTTTTTGCTTATTGGCTTTACTTATACTCTCAGGATATTTATCCATTACCTCTTTCCAGTAATAATCTTTATCTCGTAACCATCCTTCTGAATTTGTACCATTCTTCCCCTTACCTACATATGGCATTTCCACTGTCAATCTAGGGTCAGCGGTATATTTAGCCTCCAGTTTACTTAGATCAGCATTCCGATATGTTCTAATTGGATGGTCACCATTACCCGTCCCCTAAGTAGTAATCATAAACTCAAGGAAAAAACAGATTAATCATGGTGCTATCTGACCATAATTGACCTGTTTTATGTTACGCTATAGCGACATTAGGGTTATACTATTCAGGCATTGTTGTGCGTACAAGTGAATTAAAGAAATCTTTGTAGTGGTATTACATGAGTTAAGTAAGTTATTGGTTGAATGATTGGTTCATTCGGCACTGGATGCCCCCATTATTGATATTCTACCGTACCTAAGAATCTCAGGTAATTAGATTGAATTGTAGCTTCAACAATTGCACCAGTATACTTAAAGTTATAAAGTAAAACTACCGCATTAATATCACTCGGTAATTCTACCTGAACTAGCTTTTCAAATCTCGGGACAATTTTATCATCATAAGAAAACCCTTCAAGTAATTGATGCAGGTCACTACTCGCCGAATCATAATACTCTGCTTCTCTAACTGCATCCTCATATCTTCTAATCTCAAAGTGTTTTTCAAATATAGATGGAACAAAATCTCCTTCATCAGAATAAGAAACTGCGAGCAATCTATTCAATTCTTCAGTGGTTTGAATATTCCCCACCCATAGTGATACAAATTCTTCCTCTTCCATGTTAAGCCTCCTAAAGGTTTTAGCCCCTCAGGCAGAGCATCTACTAAACCTTTGAATTTATAATTTGCCCAATTTTGAAATCTTCTTTTAAACATTTCGTAATCAATAGTAATCTTAAACTTTGGTATAAAAAATGATAGCTTTTTTGTGTCAAACATAAAGAACCCCTAGACAAGTAGTGAATATTCTGCCATTTACTTTCGCCTCATTTCTCATTTTCTTGGTCATGCAAAAAAAGCTTCTTCCTACTCAAGGTTCAAGTTGAAAGAAGCTTTATAAGTTTATCAAGCGTTTATCATGTCATATAGAGTTTGGTTTATTTGTGATAGGTGTTTTTGGTACTTGGTAGTCGCATCCTAAGAAATTAAATTGCAACATCTTGGTAGCCTACATTAATGACTTTTTCATCTATCAGACGAAGACCGACTCCATTTTCTACGTCCCATGTGCAATTAAAAAGTATTCCGATATCTCGACCTTCATAAATACCTTCATAAGATACAACAATTCCATCCAAAGTAATCATTCCAATAAGCTGGTCGATTGTTTCAATAACAGGATAATTCTCATTAATTTCAATGTCATAACCTAGTTCATGTCGTTTTTGTTGGTAATAGTCTAAAATTGGTTGTAAGAACTTTTCCTGCAATTGCTCCCAATTTTGCATTAATGATTGATACGCCGTATATTGACCCTCTTCAAATTTGCCATCTTCTTCACCGTCTACCATCAAAGAGATATCTGTTTCTTTTCCCAAAAAATTAATAGTGGTATCTTTAGCCCAACTATAGTTATACTCAAGTTCGCCAAATATTGGATCATTTATCACCATTTTAAATTCTCCCCTTTTTATTTATTTGCAAATCCTTCAGGTTCAAATGCCCCTGCGTTGATTTCGCCTACACCGCCAAGGTGACCAAAAGTACTATTTATTTTAGTTGGAACAAGTTGCACAATTTTCCCATCATTTACTTCATGCCATG
>DJUJ01000094.1 GCA_002438345.1 Paenibacillus sp. UBA6285 | reverse complement strand
GCACCTTACGCTAAGGGCGGTAAAGTTGGCCTGTTCGGCGGTGCCGGCGTAGGTAAAACGGTAACGATTCAAGAATTGATTAATAACATCGCCCAAGAACACGGTGGTATTTCTGTATTTACCGGTGTCGGTGAACGTACTCGTGAAGGTAATGACCTTTATCACGAAATGACGGACTCTGGCGTTATTAAGAAAACGGCAATGGTGTTCGGACAAATGAATGAGCCCCCAGGAGCGCGTCTACGCGTAGCTTTGACCGGTCTGACCATGGCGGAATATTTCCGTGATGTAGAAGGCCGCGATACGCTGCTCTTTATTGATAATATATTCCGTTTCACCCAAGCGGGTTCCGAAGTATCCGCTCTTCTCGGACGTATGCCGTCCGCGGTAGGTTATCAGCCGACACTAGCTACTGAAATGGGTCAGCTGCAAGAGCGTATCACTTCAACTAAAAAAGGTTCCGTTACTTCGATTCAAGCAATCTACGTACCGGCGGATGACTACACTGACCCTGCTCCGGCAACGGCGTTTGCTCACTTGGATGCAACAACTAACCTTGAGCGTAAGATTTCCGAGAAGGGGATTTTCCCAGCGGTTGATCCACTGGCTTCCAGCTCGCGTCTGCTAGCTCCGGAAATTGTTGGTGAAGAGCATTACAATGTGGCACAAGGCGTTAAACAATTGCTGCAACGTTATACCGAACTTCAAGACATCATTGCCATCTTGGGTATGGATGAATTGAGTGAGGATGATAAGGTTATCGTAGTTCGTGCTCGTAAAGTTGAGCGGTTCCTGTCGCAGCCTTTCCACGTGGCTGACCAGTTTACAGGCTTCAAGGGTAAATACGTGCCAATCAAAGAAACTGTACGCAGCTTCAAGGAAATCCTGGATGGTAAGCATGATGATCTTCCAGAAGCAGCGTTCCTTTTTGTGGGTACAATCGAAGAAGCGGTTGAAAAAGCGAAATCGATGTAACCTGAGCTTAGTGAATGCTTTCGAAATGAGCTTTTGGTAAAGCTAAGTGAATGATTTCGAAGCGAGCTTTACTTCGTAAAGCTAAGTGTATGCTTTCGATGAGAGCTTTACTTCGTAAAGCTTTAAGGAGGAATGGAAGTGAATACCTTTTTGTTGGAAATTGTCACGCCGGAGCATCTCGTCTATTCTAAACAAGTGAATAGCTTGACAGTACGGGGAGTCGAAGGCGAGTTGGGTATTTTGCCGGGACACATTCCGCTTGTGACTCCACTTCAGGTTGCTCCGTTATCCGTCAAAGCGAACGGTGTTACGATTTCCATCGCCGTTCATGGCGGATTCGTTGAAGTGCATAAGGACAAAGTAACAGTGCTGGCCGAAAGTGCCGAGCTGCCAACTGAGATTGATGTTGAGCGCGCCGAAGCGGCTAGAGAACGGGCTGAGCGCCGTCTCCACTCTCGTAGCAAACAAGATGATATCGATCACCGCCGTGCGGAGTTGGCGCTGCAACGCGCTGTTACACGGATTAAAGTGTCCACTGGTAAAGGACAACAGTAGGATATTAGCGGCCAAGCTCTAAGCTTGACTGCTTTTTTTTATTATAGTAATCTATGTATTTAAGGTTACGATTTCTTCATTTTTTTGGATATTGGCATTGAATTGTTTAAAAATTTGTAAAAGTACTGGATTCTTTTGCCCTGCACAAGTATGATATAAGAGTCGATTTCCGAGTAATACGAACACGGAGGGTTAGCATGGGGGATATATTGTCCAATGGATGGTCTAGTGCCGCTGGAACCAGCAGCATGATCTCAATGATTGTTTCTTTGCTCAGTGTTGTATTATCTTGGTGGGCATTGCAGAACCTTAAGCTGGATTTGGTCATAAGATATCCCAAGAGTCCTCAGGGAAGGCTACTGCACTTGCTTCTGGCCATTGTACTTGGTCGTTTAGTTGCAGGATTCTTTCTGGATTACCTTAGCTGGAGTGGGATGATCCGCTATATGTTTTAGGAATATGTAGTTTGGTTATAAGTGTCATAGGTCGCAGTGGTCAAAAAGTGTCGAATAATAAGGTTTTATTATGTCAACACTGAACTTTAAGGAACATGCCCGAGAAATGGGCGTATTGATGGAGTATGCGATTTTTTTTGCAATTACTTTTAATCTAAAAAATTATTTAAGAAATAATGGACGCGGAGGGAAACCGAAAAATGAGCAAATTTATCGTCCGCGGTGGCAACAGATTGACCGGGAGCGTGAAAGTTAGCGGCGCAAAAAATTCCGTATTACCGATCATAGCCGCCTCTCTATTGGCAGAAGAAGGAGTAAGCGTCATTGTGGACGCACCTCCGCTTGATGATGTAATGACGATCTCAAAAATGTTGGAATCGCTGGGTGCAGGGGTTACATATCAAAACGATATTATCCAGGTGGATGCTACAAACATCACTTCCTGTGAAGCACCTTATGAATGGGTACGAAAAATGCGGGCGTCTTTTTTAGTCATGGGCCCTCTGTTATCTCGGCTTGGTCAAACAAGAATTTCTTTGCCTGGCGGCTGCGCCATTGGCACACGACCGATTGATCAGCATTTGAAAGGATTTGAAGCGCTCGGTGCGGAGATTAGTCTCGGCCAGGGCTACATTGAAGCGAAAAGTAACGGTCGTCTGCGCGGAGCCAAAGTGTATTTGGATGTAGCTAGCGTGGGTGCGACCGAAAATATAATGATGGCAGCGGCACTCGCCGAAGGTGTGACCGTTATTGAGAATGCGGCTAAAGAGCCTGAAATTGTCGACCTGGCCAATTATTTGAATGGTATGGGCGGAATCGTGCGCGGTGCGGGAACAGGAGTTATCCGTATTGAAGGCGTAGAACGTCTGCATGGCGTTAAACATCATGTGATTCCTGACCGTATTGAAGCAGGTACCTATATGGCTGCCGCAGCAATTACAGGTGGGGATGTATATGTGGAAGGCGCAATCGTTGATCACTTGGGACCTGTTATTGCTAAGATGGAAGAGATGGGCGTGACCATTATTCCTGATGAGAACGGTGTTCGTGTAATTAGCGACAAACCTCTTAAAGCTGTTGATTTGAAGACTTTGCCGTATCCAGGCTTTCCAACGGATATGCAGTCGCAAATGATGGCATTATTGCTGCGCTCTGAAGGAACCAGTGTCGTTACAGAAACTGTATTCGAGAACCGGTTCATGCATGTGGATGAATTCCACAACATGAATGCTGAGATTAAGATCGAAGGTCGCTCGGCAATCGTTACGGGTAATGCGCAATTGGTCGGAGCTAAAGTTTGTGCTACGGATCTACGTGCGGGAGCTGCGCTTATTTTGGCAGGTCTTGTTGCCGAAGGTACTACTGAGGTAAGCGGAACTCATCACATTGACCGCGGATACGTGCATTTGGCTGAGAAGCTATCCGGACTCGGTGCGGAAATTTGGCGTATTTCCATGGAAGACACAGCAGTGCAAACGGTGAAGGACGAAACTCTTAAACCAGAAGTAACCAAGAGCGAATCGAGTAAAAGCGAAGAGGTTAAGCCTCGCTTTCAGGTTCAAGCTACTTGGGTCTAATATCAGTCATTAGGAGAGATCACGCTGCAGCGATGCGGCTTGGTCTTTTTTAATTATAAGAAAGTAAATCTGAATCCTCATCTAATGGGGATTTTTTTCGTGTGCAATTTTTTAACTCGGGGCATAGTGATAGATACAAGAAAGGAACTCTCTTTCTCTCAAATATTGTTCTAGTAGTTGCCGGAAATTCATATCTATAAGAATCAACAGTGACTCACGGAAGGAGCCATAGAGATGAAAGATTTCCACTACTTACGACGTAACAAGTCAACGCGCTGGCACTCGCGTCCCCTTGCTCCCCGGCTCAGGCGACTCGGTCCCGTCGCCTGGCTCGCAGCGCCTATCCTGGCGGCGCTGCTGATTCCACTGGCGGTTGTCCCGCTGCACCGGGGACAACCGGCGCCTCCGGCTGTGCCGACGGTTACGGCCTCACCGGCCGCACCGGCGGAGCCGGAGGCGGCTGCGCAGGAAGCGCCGCAGCCGAAGGTCTCTGTCTATTTGTCGCGCAGCGGACAAATAGAGACGTTGCCGCTGGAGGACTACGTCAGCGGCGTGCTTGCGGCCGAGATGCCGGCCAGCTTTGAGCTTGAAGCGCTCAAAGCGCAGGCCGTAGCGGCCCGCACCTTTATCCTTCGTCGCCTGCTGGCCGGCGACAGAAGCGGCGTCCCCGTTCCGGGGGCGGATGTAACAGATACGGTAAGCCATCAGGCTTACGTATCTAAGGACACGCTGGAACGGGAATGGAAGCTCGGCGGAAGAAGCGCCGACCTTGCAAAGCTTCAGCGCGCGGTCCTTGAGACGCGCGGTGTCATCATGACCTATAAAGGACAGCCGATTACGGCCTCTTTTTTTGCCTCCAGTGGAGGATATACGGAGAATTCAGAAGAATACTGGAATGCGGCGGTTCCCTATCTGCGCAGTGTTTCGAGTCCATGGGAGAAAGAGATTACCCCAAACTATGCGGTGACTAATACCTTCACCATATCGGAAATACTTACTAGACTTGGGCTAAACGACAGAGTAATCCCTGCTTCAAAAGAAACTACTAATTCAGTTACGACAAAGAAGATATCTACTTCCTCTAGATTACCGGTAGAAGTGTTGTCTCTCACCACTGGACACCGGATTAAGGAAATCTCTATTGGAGGCACTATCTTTACTGGAAGGGAAGTGCGAGAGAAGCTAGGGTTACGTTCCAGCCAATTCAGTTGGGGTCGAAAGGGTAATAAAATCCTAATAACCACCTTCGGGAATGGGCATGGTGTGGGGATGAGTCAGTGGGGAGCGAATGGGATGGCGAAAGAAGGCGGAACAGCTACGCAAATTCTCAAACACTATTACAGTGGTATCTCTTTTTCGCAAATCTCAACTCTTCTGAAAAAATAACTTGAAAGATACGTATAAAAGAGAGAAGCCCGGTAACACTGGTTACTGAGGTGATAACCATATGAATGAACAAGACAAAAACAAAACAAACCATGATGAATCTCTCAAAAAATCGCAGGGAGATTTAGGTGCTAAACCTTCTTCATGGAGCAAGATGTTATCTAAACGTTGGGTATTCCCAGCAGTCTACACGGCGGCAGCGGCAATTATACTAACCTTGGTGTGGGTCTATCAGGATGCCGGCCAAAAGCCGCTGGGCCAGGACACCGCCGCCACATCGAAGCAAGTAGGAGCTTCGACTAAAGAAGCTGGTACTGCAAACAGTAATCCAGATGCCCTAGAAGTTCTTGCTTCAGCGGAAAGCTTGGTTTGGCCAGTAGCCAATCCAAGTGAAGTAGAAGTAGTCAAGCCGTACTATGATGAGAATGGTACAGAGGATAATCACGTTGCCGCCATGGTGCAGTATAACGACAAATTTATTCCTAATGTCGGTATCGATCTTGCCCGTGAAGACAACAATACGTTCGACGTCAAAGCAGCGCTTAGCGGTGAAGTGACCAGAGTGGAAGATGTTGCGGTGTTAGGTAAGGTGATTGAGATTACCCATCAAGGTAATATGAAGACTGTGTACCAAAGTCTTGGCGACACGAAAGTTAAACAAGGCGATGTTGTGAAGCAAGGGGATACTCTTGCAACAGCAGGCCGCAGTGAAATCGAGAAGAACCTTGGCAATCATGTACACTTTGAAGTGTATAAGGATGGCAAAGTAGTTAATCCATCAGAGTTACTGCCAGGGCGATAAGAATATCTATAGCAGGGGGCGAAAGCCCCCTGTTTTTGTGTAAAAATAAGGCCTTATAAGCAGTGTGCTTATAGAGAGCCTTATTTTTCTACGAGAAACGGTTGTTGTTTTTAAAGGACCAACGTCGTTTCTTCTTGCTAATAACAAGGCTTCTTGGGTTGTCCATTAAATAAAATGAGCCCTCCCAGGCTTGTCATGTCTTGAAAGCGCGAATATATAAGCCCGCCCCTCATATAATGTACCAAACTATCCACAGTTGGGAGGCGGGAGCGTGCACGATTACATCAAGGAACGTACGATCAAAATCGGACGCTGCATCGTGGAAACCAGGCATACGGTCCGGACCATAGCCAAGGAATTTGGCNNTTGGCGTTTCAAAGAGCACGGTGCACAAAGACTTAACTGAGCGTCTGCCGGAGATCAACCCTGATCTGGCCGATCAGGTGAAGCACATTCTTGAATATCACAAATCCATCCGACATCTTCGGGGGGGAGAAGCCACAAAAATTAAATATAAAAAAACGACGGGGAAAAAGCGTGAGGTTGCTGTAGCATCAAAGCCATGAGATTTTCGGAAATTTAAGGAAATATTAAGCTTTAATACATTGTGTACTTCCCCTAAAGTATGTTATTTTTAAGTTTAGTACTAACTGCTGCTTTTCAATTAAAATAACACTTTGGGGGCTCTTTCATTATGTTTAGCAAGGATATCGGAATCGACCTCGGCACGGCCAATGTGCTCATACATGTTAAGGGAAGGGGAGTCGTTCTGGATGAACCTTCCGTGGTCACACTTGAAAGTGATACGAAGAGAGTCCTTGCGGTGGGAGAACAGGCACGTCGCATGGTTGGACGTACACCTGGAAATATAACAACAATCCGTCCTCTACGGGATGGTGTCATTGCAGATTTTGAAATCACGGAAATGATGCTGAAGTATTTTATCGACCGCGTTGGCGGTCGGACCTGGTACTCACGGCCCCGTATTTTGATTTGCGCCCCTACAAATATTACATCTGTGGAACAGAAGTCGATACGGGAAGCCGCGGAACGCAGTGGGGCTAAAGAAGTTTTTATGGAAGAAGAACCTAAGGCCGCTGCAATTGGAGCGGGAATGGATATTTATCAGCCAAGTGGGAACATGGTCGTCGATATCGGTGGCGGAACGACGGATGTAGCCGTACTTTCTATGGGCGACGTCGTTACCGCTTCTTCGATTAAAGTCGCAGGAGACAAGTTCGATGAGGCCATTTTAAGATATATTAAACAAAAGTATAAATTGTTGATCGGTGAACGAACAGCAGAGGATATTAAGGTTACTATTGGTACGGTTCGTCCTGGTTTGATGAAGTCCGAAATGGATATTCGTGGCCGGGATATGGTAAGCGGACTTCCCCAGACGCTCACTATTACGGCTGGTGAGATAAAGGAAGCGTTGTGGGATCCGGTTTCTTCCATTGTGGCTGCAGCTAAATCGGTACTGGAGCGTACACCACCAGAATTGTCTGCGGACATCATTGACCGGGGTGTTGTTCTTACTGGTGGAGGTGCTTTGCTTAACGGATTGGACGAGCTGCTCTCAGAACAATTGCATGTGCCTGTCTGGGTAGCGGAAGACCCTATGCACTGTGTAGTAAAGGGAACAGGGATTATGCTTGATAATTTGGACAAGGTCGTTAAGAAAAAGTTCTAAGCAGCCGATATAAAAGGTAGCATTAGATTCGGAAGGAGACTACCTTCATGATAAGAGGATTATATACGGCCGCTGCAGGAATGGTTGCGCAGCAGCGTAGACACGATACGGCAACACAGAACATCGCTAACTTAAATACAACGGGATATAAACAGGTTGACAGTGTTAATCATGCTTTTCCAGACGTATTGATCTCAGCTATGAGTAATGGCAACACCAAGGCTGT
Source organism: Paenibacillus sp. UBA6285 (assembly GCA_002438345.1). GTDB lineage: Bacteria > Bacillota > Bacilli > Paenibacillales > Paenibacillaceae > Paenibacillus_AQ. Next base: position 2,292 of record DJUJ01000094.1, on the reverse strand, counting down.
TGGACGCCTCAATACGGGGGTTTTTGCTGAACAGTCGATATCTCAATATTTACAGGGCGATTTGAGGGAGAGCGGCAAGTCCATGGATTTTGCTTTATCTTCTGATTTGCAAGTAGCGAACCCCGTGACGGGTCAGAATATAGCCTTTGATGGCTCAGGGAAATATGTAAGTCCTAAGGGTGAGGTTATTTACCGTCCGCAGGCTTTCTTTACCGTTCAGGATGCTGAGGGCAATAACTTATTTACCCGAAATGGAAGCTTCTCAGTAAATGCAGCTACGGGAGAAGTATTGAGCAGTGGAGGCTTCAAGGTTCTTGATTCCACTGGCAAGCCTCTTGTCTTGACAGGAAATCAGGACACCCTTAAAGTGGACGGGCAGGGTAATGTACTGAGTCCAGTAACAGGACTTCCGACTGGGACCAAAATTGGTGTGAGTGTAGTTACAAAGCCGCAGGAACTTGTGCGTGATGGTAACGGTGTGTTTCACGCTGATGATGTAGCGGCGGCAGACATTCGTTACTCCAATGTAACCGATAACATGCAGGTGCGCCAAGGATACTTAGAGGGATCCAATGTTGATCCTACTCAGGTTACTGTAGATTTGAATGCTGCATACCGGGCTTATGAAGCGAACCAAAAGATTGTTCAATACTATGATAGCAGCTTACAGAAAGCTGTAAATGAAGTTGGCAGGGTATAGGCACTACTTATGAAATGAGCTTTACAGGTAAAGCTTATAGGAGGTTTGATCTATGAACAACTCAACGATTAGTGCAGCAGTCTCCATGTCCAGCCTTCAGAAAAGGCTTGATATTATAGCGGATAATCTAGCTAATATGGATACAAACGGTTATAAGAGCAAGCAAGGTTCCTTTGAGGATGTGCTGACTCGTGTACAGCAGCAATCGGATGATTATGATCAGCCGGGCCGCGCTACACCTTTAGGTTTCAATATTGGATTTGGGACTTATGTACCTTCGATTACAACGAATTGGGAAGAAGGCCCGCTTAAAGAAACAGGTAATCCGACGGATTTGGCACTTCAAGGAAATGGGCTTTTTGGAGTTCAGGTTAATGGCACTACAGCCTATACACGTCAGGGTGATTTTCACTTTACTCCAGATGTAGCGGATGCAACGAAGATGGTACTTGTAGATAATACAGGTAATCCTGTACTGAATACAGAAGGTAAACCTTTAACGGTCCCTGTGGGTGTGAATGCAGCTATCGATGAATCCGGCCGTGTGTTAACCAAGAAGACGGAGAATGCTCCTGTTCTTGTAGCGGGTACAATAATGATTGTAGAACCTAAGACACAGAATTCTTTAAAGGCAGTGGACGGGAATTTCTATATGCTTGCCGATGGAGTTACAGCAGGGCAAGCTTTTGTACAAAGAGCGGCAGGTGAGGCATCTGGAATCGGAGTGCGCTCAGGGTGGCTAGAGCAGTCGAATGTCGATATGACCACAGAAATGACAGAAATGATGCAGATTCAACGTACGTATCAACTCGCAGCTCGGGCGCTTTCTTCCAGTGATCAGATGCTAGGTCTGGCCAATAACATGCGCGGGTAGAGGTGAAGGAATGGAACGTCAGGAAAAGGTAAAATCGGAAGACAAGAAAGAGCCGTTGCGGCGAGGAGTATCCAAGTGGACACTCATCCAGTGGGTTCTTATTCCCTTGCTTCTCGTAGCTGCACTTGGAGGCGGGTTGGCCGTTGGTTACGTCGTCCTTGGCAAGAAAGAGTTTAGCGAGGTTCTACAATGGAGCACGTGGAAACATGTATATGATTTGGTTTTTGCCCCATAATTGAAGATGTTCTAATGACTCCTTTGTTGTACAAGGGAGTTTTCTTTTTTATACGGATAAATGTATAATGGTGGGGGGCCTCGGGCAGCAAAAAGGGCCCTCTCCGCCATGCTGCCGCATCCGGTGGAGAAAGCCCCTTATCTCAACCTCCACTTCTGCAGGTGGTGAAGGATAAATATNNAGCTGCCTAAATTTATGCAGTTCGGCGAAGAATAAATGAAGTAACATCCGAAAGGAGTTTTGTCATAATGCTGAATATCAACCAAATTCAAGAAATCATCCCCCATCGGCCTCCATTTCTGCTGGTGGACAAAATCACCGAGATTGAAATGGGTAAACGAGCTGTTGGCATCAAAAATGTAACGATCAATGAACCTTTCTTCGCGGGCCATTTTCCAGGTTATCCGGTAATGCCGGGTGTACTGATTACAGAAGCTCTTGCACAAGTTGGTGCGGTTGCTATTCTGGGGGTAGAGGCGAATC
>DJUJ01000181.1 GCA_002438345.1 Paenibacillus sp. UBA6285 | reverse complement strand
ATAGGGAACAATTCCCTATATTCTATCGACATGACCTTATAATATAGAATTACAAGGAGTAATTCCCTATAATTCTAGCGGTTTGACCCTTTCTGCCCAAGGGACTCCACAGCATCATCATAGAAACCGTGAATAAAGCGATACGTTGTGGCACACGGGATATGGGCTATGCCAGATATTTGTGACCAGAAATGTGCCAAGGAATGCACGAAAGGAGCGCCGGAGCCCGTGTTTATTTACTTCTTTATAGGAGTTACTTTCTGCTCTCACACATAAACTTTTTAATGCTTTCTATTTCTCTACTTCGATGACCGTGCATTTCCATGAATCCATGATAATACCCTATGCAATAAAAAAAGATGACTCCTTATGATTTCAGAAGTCATCCGCTCAGATTCTATGAATTTAATAACCCTACATGGATCTTTATAACAGCCTTCTTAATCTTCATGCCCGGTTGACCCATCCCAGGTCTATGTACATCATGCGGGAAAAAGACAGTGAACATACCCGGCTCCAAAGTTAACAAAACTTCTTCGGATGACGGAGAATAAAGCGCATAATCTGCTTCCGCATCGTAAGGCTTAGTAGCCTCGATCCCTTCTTGCAGGGGGGACCAACCGATCGTTTCTTCACCTTCGATCAGATAATGCACATCAATATAAGCCTCATGCTTTTCAGCAACCTGTTCCTCCAGCGATTTCGCTTCAAGAGCCATAATCGAAACGTATATCTCGTTACCGCGGATCTCAATTCGCCCGAGATCAGATTCATGTTGTAAGATGACTTTCAATTCCTCGATAGCCTCTACAATGACTGAATTCTCGTATCTGCTATGTTCTTCCCAAGATGACAATGAACCTAAGATCATATTGTCTCATTCTCCTCACATCTCAATTCGCTTACAGTAGCTTCTCACTAACTGCCGCAGCTGTTGTTTCTTTATTGATAATGGACTGCTCGCTAGTCTTTTTGAAATATTCCACATATAAAATATCCAGCAGATAGAGTTGTGAGATCTTAGCAGATAATGACCCACCCTGAAGAGGACCCTCATTAGCACCACATAGTAAGGTAAGATCCGAATACGAAGTTAAAGGTGACTTTTCAAATCTCGTAATGGACACCACCTTGGCGCCTCGTTCCTTCGCCTTTCTTGCGACCTCAATACTATCCTTAGTTGAGCCGGAATAAGAAATGATTACAGCGACATCTCGCTCAGACATTAGTGCTGCTGACATCATCTGAAGATGTGAGTCCATCAAACATTCCGTCTTGTTTGTAATTCGCATAAATTTAATTTTGGCTTCCATAGCCGTGATTAGAGAAGAACCAACGCCGAAGAATAATACATGTTCCGCGTTAATCATATAATCAATAGCTTCATTGATCTTCTGTATATCAATTAAATTATAGGTCTCGTTCAATGCACTTACATTTGTGGTCAGCACTTTGGAAGCCACTGCTTCAGTGGTGTCGTCCATTAGAATTTGATCCGTAAGCTGCGGGATCTCATTCTCCACAGTGATACTATGAGCGAGTGCGATCTTGAACTCTTGATACCCTTTATAACTTAAAGATTTACAAAATCGAAAGATACTTGATTCCCCTACATCGCACGCATCGGCAAGATCAGTAATCGACATATAGACAACACTTCTCGTGTTCTCCAGGACGTAGTCCGCTACCTTCTTCTCCGTATTCGTCAAATTATTGTACTTGGAATGAATAGAAGAAAAAATACTGATTGTTCGCAAATAAGCCCCTCCTTTACAATGGTTTAATGTGCGAATAAAGAGGAAGCTCCTAGCAAGCCTGCTTTATTCCCAAGTGAGGCCTTAACAATTCTTACACCCGTAAAACTCTCCATAATCAAAGACTTGGTCCGTTCTTCTACCCTTTGAACTAAATCTTCTTGCTCCATAACGCCGCCCCCTATAATTATAGCGGATGGATTGAAGATATGAATAATAGAAGCTAAACCTACAGACACCTCAGTTATCCATGAATCCAGGATCTGTTTCAGCAGCTCGTCCCCTTTGTGTATTTTATCAAAAAGGACTTTTCCGTCCATACATTCGGGATCTGCCTGCTGAGCCATCTTCACTAAAGCAGTCGTTGAAGCATACTTTTCATAAAAAGGCAGTCCCTCCACCGCGTCTGACAATGGATGTGTAAGGATATGACCAAATTCGGCCGCCACCCCATCTGCTCCTTTATAGATTTGGCGGTTCATTACAATTGCACCACCGATACCCGTGCCAAAGGTCAAGCATAAGAAATTGTTAAAAGACTGAGCAGCACCGTAATGAGCCTCGCCTAATGCTGCTGAATTCACATCGTTCTCTACCATAACAGGTTTATGAAAATGATTTGTTACAATTTCCTTAATCTTCATCCCTGTATATCTAGGTATATTTTCGTTAGCATAGACAATAAATCCTTCTTCAGCATTCACTTGACCAGCCGCGCTTATAGCAATGGCATCAAAATTGTCATATTCTGCGATCTTATCCAGCAATCTTGAGATTACATGCGGCCCTCCCAAGTGACTCTCTGTTGCATATTCCTTGAAGTCATCCACATTTCCCTGTTTATCGCATATACAAATCTTGGTGTTGGTACCGCCAATATCTACAGCGAGAATTCTCATCCTTATCTACCCTCTCCGGCAATCTACTGAATAGCGTCTACAAACCTTTTGGTAATCTCCATCGGTCTTGTAATCGCTGAGCCGACTACTGCTGAATAAACACCTAGATCGAACATTGTCTTCAGTTCTTCAGGAGTGGAAACGCCACCTTCAGCGATCACAGGCACTGAGAAGTTGCTTACGATTTGTTTGACTAGCTCGAAATCTGGTAGTGAGCGATCTTTCGTATACGCTGTGTATCCACTTAAGGTAGTTCCCACAAGATCAAATCCCAGTTCAACGGCTTTAGCAGCTTCTTCAAATGTAGAACAGTCTGCCATAAACAGTTGATCTTTGTACGTCTCTCTTATGTTAGGAAATAGTTCTGAGATAGTAGATCCATCTGGTCTAATTCGGTTCGTCGCATCCATAGCAATGATATCTACCCCTTCGCGGTAAAGCTCATCTACTTCCTTCAGGGTTGGTGTAATAAATACTTCAGAACCTTCATATACCCTTTTGATGATTCCGATGATCGGTAGATCCACTGTTTTCTTGATTTCTTGAATATCCGCTACACTATTGGCCCGAATGCCTGAGGCACCGCCCAAGTATGCTGCATAAGCCATTCTCCCCATAATAAACGGACTATGCAGCGGTTCTTCGGGTAAGGCTTGACTGGAGACGACTAGTTTATGTTTTATCTTTTTAAGTACATTATTCTCAGTATTCATCAGTAACCCACTCCACATCTTTATTTATTCTTTAACTGCTCCTGCCGTAATCGCATTGGTGAAGAACCGTTGGAATAACATGAACACTAGCAACATCGGAATTGCAGCAATTGTAGCTCCGGCCATTTTATAAGCGAAATTAGGATTCAAATCCTGCATTAAGGTCGCAGTACCAACCATTAATGTTTTCATTTTGTTCTCTTGGCCTATAACCAACTGCCACAAATAATCATTCCAGACTTGCACGAAATTCAGAATAAATAAGGCTCCAATACCAGGTTTAATAATAGGCACCATGATGCGAGTGAAGATTCTCCATTCATTTGCACCATCTATTCTCCCAGCTTCTCTTAAAGCGTTAGGGGTTAAATCGAAGAATCCTTTTAACAGGAACACTCCAAATGCACCCGCGACGTTCGGCCAAATCATACCGTTATAAGAATTCACCATTCCAAATTGCTGTGTAATCCGGAATAAAGGCACGATCATAATTTCTTTAGGAATCATCAAGCTAGATATGAAGATAATGAAGATGATATCTTTCCCTTTAAAATTGATCTTTGAGAACGCATAGGCAGCCATAGCACCTACAATAATAACGATAATCGTAGATACGCTCCTTCGGAAGATTATTTCTCAAACCATCCAAGATTTGTTGATATTCATCCAAGTTCCAAGTCTTAATTTCGGATTCTCCACCGATGAACTTTTCTAAACCAGCCGCTTTAAACATGTCTGCGTTATAGACCAAAGTGCCTGGATTGTGTTGGAATGGATAGAAGTACACATCTTTTCCGAACGTTACAGCATCCCAGTAATTTTGTGCGATATCACTTTTTGCGTTATCATCGATGATGTCTGTCAAAGGCTCCAACGCGCCACGGTGAACATAATCACCCATCGGGAATACGCTTTCAAAGAAGACATTCGGTGGAGTTCCTCCGCTCAAGTTAACATTGAGGAGTTGGTCGTGCTGATCTCCAGCAATGACTTCGACCTGAATGTCAGCATCATATTTATCATATTGTGCTTTGAATTTCTCAGCAGCGGCCTTAAGGAAGCTATCATAGTCAGCACCGCTTTCGGTTGCGTCCACAACACCCTCCACTGAGGAGTCAGCCATACTTTAATTGCTACTTTTTCCTTACCTGATTTAGCAGTATTATCGGATTTATTAGAGCTCGCTGCATTGTTACCAGAGCATCCTTAAATTAGTGAGATAATTACCATTAATGCAACCATTGTGGAGAGTAAACGTTTCTTCTTCATTAAAAATCCTCCCTAAAAAAGCGTACGCTTAAAGTTTTGTGAGCCACTACAGAAACAAACCCCTAATCTAAAATCCGTTTGACATGATATTGCACTAAATCAGCCATGTTTCGATGTCCTTGTATATCAAGATGCATGTAGTCGATTTCATTCATCGATACATATTCTCTGGAATCAATAAAGTGGATATCTGTCCCCGTAAGCAAAGCTGCAAGATGCTGAGAGAGCTCCATAGACTTCTCGCTACATTTACTCCCCATCGGCTTACCAATGGGAGTATGGATATACGCTGCCCCAATGGGGGGAGGTGCGATCACAAGCACTTCTGGAGCTTTTCCCGCTGGCCCTGCCCCACTCCCTCTTGCTTTAAGAGCAAGTCTAACGATACCTTGAGCGATGTTATATGAAGTGAGTGCAAATCTTTCTTTCGTATCATTTGTCCCAAACATAATTACAACCAAGTCTACTGGTGCATGTGACATGAGGCATGGATAGAGATATGATATTCCGGCTAACCCTTCAAATAACGGATCCTCACTGACACTGGTTCTACCGGGAAGCCCTTCTTCTATGACACGATAAGAGTTGCCCAGTTCTGTATGCAGAAGTCCAGTCCAACGTATTTCATCCTTAAACCTTTGGTCCTTCTCTACGTCATAGCCCCAAGTATTAGAATCGCCAAAGCATACGATTGTTCTCTTCATTGCATTAACCACAATATTTTTCGATCGCTTGATCAATCAATTTCATAATGTCTGCAATTGGACCAGCATCTTCAGCGGCTATCCCTTCAAGCGGTGCTCTTACACTACCAACGTTTACGCCTCTTAATCTCAGAACCTCTGTAATTTCCGCATACATAGAACCCTTGAGGGAACAAAGCGCGATGATGATATCGTTGATATCACTTTGAAGTTGTCCTGCTTCCTCAAACTTGCCGGCAAGTACAAATTTATTAGCTTGTAAGAACAGCTCCGGCATAACAGCATAAGTGCCACCAATGCCTGCATCAGCTCCCATAATTCTTCCCGCAACATATTGTTCATCCGGTCCATTAAATACCACTACATCTTTTCCACCAACTCTTTTGAAGCGTTCAATATCCATAGGTGGCATAGAAGAATTCTTAACACCGATAACCTTTTTATTAGCAAGCAGTTTCTCGAATAAAGCTGGAGTTAGTGTATATCCCGTAGTCTGAGGAATGTTGTAGATAATGAACGGTAGAGGAGTTGCCTCCATAATATCGCTCCAATATTTAGTTACTGCGCTATCAGGTAATTTGAAATATATAGGTTACTAGCTACATAGCTGAGTACCGCTTTGCGTTCGTCCAGACTCTGGTAGATACATTCTCCAGAACTGCCTCCCACATAAACACCTTGAACACCTTTTTCAAATAAGTAATCACATAAGGCATGCGTCCGGGATTCTGAAATATTTCCTTGATCGTCATAGCAAGCATAGAAGGCAGGTATAATTCCGTGGAACTTGTTGNNTTGTTGAGTGTCATTGATAATCCCCCTTAAGATGTGAACGATTTCTTTACACATTCAAGATATCACTTAAATTTGATTCCGTAAATTATTTTCTCTATTTTTTAAAAAATAAAATTTATTTCCACCAGAAGCATGTTCATTCATCCATAAAAAGTTATTTTTAAGTGAAATTCGGATAAATAAGATCTTAATTCCCATTTATAAAAGAGAGTATCGTACTATATATGCAGCTCTAGTTATAATCAGAGTAACACTATCTACGACCTTAAAGTCATTCTTCGGATTGGTAATTACTAGAAATTCCTCACGAATCTTAAGGGCAGTAGATTATCCTTTTAAATATATTATGAGTGTCTCCTGCACAGAGACATTTTTCTTCCAAGGGAGAACAAAACCTAATTAACACACAATGTTCACTTAAAAACTGTGTTTTTCACGTGGACACATCTTTAAAAAACTAATTCCCGTGTTATAATGAAAGCGTAAACAAAACAATATAAAATATATTGTTTCTTCGCCAAAGGAGGCTGGAGGAAATGCTAGCAGGTCTTAAGGAACTTAAAAATTGGGTAACGGAAAATTGGAATCCAACGATGAATTCAGGTAATGAGGATTATCAAAAAATGGAATATTCCGTGCAACGTCATTTGCACACTCCACGATCCCCAAAACCACTTACCTATGAAGAAGAAGCTCGCATCAAGACAGTTAAATTCCATTAATCACACCACATTTAGATACAGATTGACCCTATAATAGAATCTTGTCCTAAGGCCGCCAGATCCGGAAGTCATTCCAGTAGAGCGGTCTTTTATTATGCCTTATGGTTCTGTAACGAAAAAAACCTTCCCCACCCTAAGGGTGAAGAAGGCTAATCGGTTATTCCTTCATCTTTCGATAAACCTAAGCGCACGTTCAGATTGATAATCAGCTAAACCTTTTGCGAATTGTTGATCGGGAAATCCTCTATGCATTAGCTTTGAACCAGCTGAAGTTAATGAATTCTTGATTCTAGCTCATACAACTTATCCAGCAGTTTACTTTGATTAGAGCCGATCTTCTCCATATGTTGAGAGGCATAAGCAAGCTCATTTTCCATGTGTAATAAATGACATTGTTCTGTGCGGATCTCGTTATTATTGGCTTTCCCAAAGATATGCCTTTCGTTGGTATGCATAGTAGTAAGCATATCCCCCAGACGCTGAAACATTTTATCTTGAACACGTAAATCTGCGTGATGGAAAAAGGTTTCTGCCTTAGGTCCATCTATATATATTCAACAAGAGCATAATCAAATGGGTAACGATCTCTTTCCTTATTCAGATCATAAAGTCCAGGGGTCTGAATTCCATGTTGTGTTAAACACTTATTATGTAATTCAAATAAGTCACTTCCATAGGATTGTTCCTCGTTCAATACGATCAGTATCGTCTATTGTAATCAATTTCAATCTATTGATAGTATTAGTGCTATTGAACCGACAGTTCCGTTCCCGTCATATGATAGCCATCCTGATCATGCGTTATAACTCTTATGTAGTTACTTTTTGGGATCAATCACCCATACCGTGTCTTTGTCCATTTAAATGGTTGAAATTTGTTGCGGCGGTATCGGGTGGGCAGGAACCCCTTGAATATTAACCTGCTGATTGTTAAGTGAAGTTGTCAGGCTGTTTACCGCCCAACATATTAAAAGCGTGAACCATATCATGATCATCAACACAAATGATTTTTTGATGTAACATAGAAGCCCCTCCCCTAAGTTTGGCATTCATGTATTAAACGCCAGAATCATGAAAATGTTTCCATATTGACTCGATCTCTTGAATCAAATACATACCAAAAAACCTCCCTCTCCATGACGGCATCCCATCACTTCGAAAGAGGCTTCCTAGTATCATTTTATCTTATACAGACATTTCTCCTTTCTTCTGCAAGTCCGAAAGCTTGACAGCCTGACCTGCGTTCAATCTCGAATGTTCCGACGCGAATGCGATCAAATGACTCTGCAGGGATGCCGTCGCCGAGGTCAAGCCTTGCGATGGATTGCTGTCAAATTGACGCACATTCCGCAGGAATGAGCTTACCATACGGTCATCGCCGCCTCCATGACCATCGCCTTCCACATTGCAGCCAATCTCAACCTTCTCGCCCGATACATAGCGGTACAGCGTGAAGGATCCTTTGTCCATATCCCCGATGATCTCGCCTTGTGTTCCCATAATTTGAACCCGACGCGTGCCGCTCTGAGTCAGCCCTGACATGATGAACGATGCATTCGCTCCGTTCTCGAACTCCATGTTGACCACCTGGTGATCCACGACATTATTATCGCAGCGATACACGCAGCGACCCCACGGTCCTTCCTTCAGCGCCTTCAAGATCCCCTCTTGCGACAAATCATTCGTCATATAGCGTGCCCAAGGGTGTTCCAGGGGCTGAATATATATTTTCATCGCCGAGAANNCCGCCCTGAAATGCAGTAATGATCCGTACGAGCTCACGCTTGTACACGGTTGATTCATAAGCCATGAGATGAGATCCAGATCATGGCATGATTTGGCCAGGATCATGGGACTCGTCTCCTCCGAATTGCGCCAATTCCCGCGGACATAACTGTGTGTCATATGCAGGTAGCCCACATTTTCGGTTAATTGAATCGTACCTATCGTTCCGAGTTCACCGTCTTCGATGCATTTTTTGATCCCAGACCAGAACGGGGAATATCGCAGGACATGGGTTACGACGAGCAATCGCTTATACCGAAGGGAAGCTTGCTCCAATTCGATGCATTCTTCCATGGAAGGAGACATCGGCTTCTCTAGCATGACATGATAGCCTAGCTCCATCGCTTTCATCGCTGGTATATAATGCATCCGATCGAGCGTAGCAATTATCATCACGTCCGCAATTTGACCCTGATCGAATACTTTCTCCCAAGAATCGTAGACATGCTCTGGGGCAATTCTATGAATCTCTGCAAATCGATTTCTACGTTCATCATCCGGCTCAGCTACGGCAACAATCTTTAATTCATTCGGGAACTTCTCCGCGTAGGGCCCATAAATATATCTTCCTCGACTGCCAGCGCCAAGTAATACAGCTGTTAATGTTCTCAAGACTACTCCTCCTCTTGCGCACCTAGTGTACTTCCATTGTAAGGCGGTAGGAACGGAGGCAAAAGAGATCGTTACTGACATTTCATATACATTTATTGACCTTGATTCTGTATATGGGTCCTTGCCATACGGAAATCTTGCGGCGTCGTTTCGTTCTGCTTCTTGAAGAAGCGAATAAATGCAAGCGCTGAGTTGTACCCCAGGGCAGCAGCAATTTCATTCACTTTCATCGATGTGTTGAGCAGCATATCTTTGGCGATCAGGTTACGATAGTCGTTCACATATTTAGATAACCCCATTCCAGTGATTTGCTTATAAAGTCGGGACAAATACGATGGATTCAAGCTCACGTAATCGGCCAGCGCATTTAAGGAAATATCAGTGGAAATATGTTCTTCAATATATCGATGTACCTTATTCACGACCTCTGTCGGCAATTGCGTACCCCGCAGCGCATTCCATTCGAAGAAGAAATCCGCCATTTGCGAGAAGTATTGAATCAGCTCCGACCATGATGCGGAATCTCCATAGCGATATAACTTATCCAGATCCATCAGCGTATTGATGTAATCCCGAATTTCCCGATTCTTATGGATATAGAACAGAAAAATAGCTGAAAGCGAATGATACAGTTCGATCTTCCGCTCATTCGGCGACTCCTCATCATTCCAAATGGACGTTAGTTCGGCATACAGCTTGTTGAATTGCTCCCGATGATTATTCTCGAGACAAGACATCAGCAATTGAACACGGGCGTGATAGAAGGCATCGTGGTAGTTCCCACTCAGATCACCGTTCACTTCTCTTTGAATGTCTTTATCGGTCAATATGACCTCATTAAATAATCCATGTCCTTGTACCAGGCCGTATTTGATCGAGTGAAACCGATCAGATATGTTATCCCATGTCGTTGCTTCACTTCCAAGAAGGAAAGAAACCGATAAACCCAGCAATCTCTTGCAATTTCCCTGCACAGTCTCCAGAATACCGCTCGTATACCGATGAGCTCTGATCCAATCCTGATCCCCGTATTCGATAGACGATCCATCCGGGATTTTCGGTTGAATCATCCAGACGATTTTGGATAACTCGAATACAACGGAATAGCATCTGACCTGCGTGGACAAATACTCATCGCAAATGTTCTGTACGGCGTAAGTCAATAACGCTTTATCCGGCGTCGTGAACATTTCTTTCCATGCGTCTACCCTGCCTATGAGCAAGTAAACCGGCAATGTCGCATCAAGCGGGATATCGATTTCTTTGAACACCTGCTTTAATTGGCTATCCGATACATGCTTGCCTTGAAAGAGCTCCCACACATACTCTTTTTGCAGGGAGGGCAATGCCAGTCTCATTTTGGATTGCGCTCTAGCGATCATCTGTTCTTGGTTATTTTCTTCTTCAATTTTCTCAATCGCCCGTTCTACGGACTGAATAATTTTCTCATCACTTTCGACCTTCAGAATATAATCGAACCCACCGTACGTAATTGCGCTCCTTGCATAATGAAAATCATTGTATCCTGTTAAGAAAATAACTTTGCAGGCCGGCCACTGGGATTTGATTTCCCGAAGCAGCTCAATCCCTTCCAGTCCAGGCATCTTAATGTCTGAAATCACGATATCGATACGATGATGAGACAGTACCTCCAGTGCTTCTTCACCTGAATATGCCTTCATAACTTCGAGTTGCAAATGATCGGTCTCATCGAATAGCTCCAGAAGACCATCGACAATAATGGGAAGGTCATCGACGATTAGCAGTCGGTACATGCTGATTCCTCCTCTAGTTCGCGCTCAGATTGATTCTTACTTGAAGTCCACCAAGAGAAGAACGTGACACTGTAATGCCATATTCCTCACCGTACCGCAGCTGTATTCTGCGATGCACATTTATGATTCCGGTTGTTTCCTCCATCCGAGTGGTGGATTGACGCAGCCGCTTCTGAAGCTGTTCGATCTCCGCATCGGGGATGCTTCGGCCATTATCTTCAACATAAATGGAGAATACATCTCCCACCCGCTCACAATGAACCCATAGCTCACCCTGCTGAATCATATTGCCTAAGGCATGCTTATAAGCATTTTCGATGATCGGCTGCAGAATCAGCCTCGGCACGAAGAGATCGGGAACATCACCTTCGAACTTGACTTGAATACGGTCTCCGTAACATATGGTTTGCATGTCTACATACGTGCGAGAATGATTGACCTCCAGCCCCAGCGGAATGTCATCCTCGTCATTGCGAGTAATGAACTGAAAATATTGTCCGATGCATAGGCAGAATTGATAAGCCTTTTCCTTCTGATTCTCGGATTTAATTAACCGGCACAATACAAAAAAACAATTATATAAAAAATGAGGATTAATTTGCGATTGCAATCGTTTCAGTTCGGAACGCTGGTTCCTGATTTGCTGCTCGTAATTTTCCTCGATTAGTGTTTTCAAGGATCGGATCGTATTATTAAAAGCTTGGTACAAATACCCGAACTCATCGGCTCCGCGATCGATCACGATCGGTTCCAGCCTATTCTGCTGAACGCGCCGAAAGGAATGCACAAGTTTCATTAATGGCCGATAGATAAATCGTAATAGAAAGTAGGAGAAGAAAACGACAATACCCACAGCTAGCGCGCAAGCCCACCAGAACAATGTTCGATAGATCTCAAGGGAACCCAAGATCGTCTCTTCGGGAATGCACATAATCGAATAGGAATTCCAGAGACTGGAGTATTTATATACCGTAAGAAACCGCTTACCATTATACATAATCGTTTCGTATCCTTCGTCTTTTTGCAATTCCCGCTTATCCGCAGCGAAGGATTTCATTTGTTCCAGCAGTTCCGGATCCATGTCACTCTCGATCTCCCAACCACGTTCCAGATTGAGCAATACGCTCTGTCCACCACGCGAGCTGCCGATTTGAGATAACGTTTCTCTGATTTTGATAGTCGATAATTCAACCGCTACGATATAAATCGGATTTTTAACGGTATTAATGGGGTATTGCATGGAAATAAATAATCGATCGTTCCAGTAAATGAAAGGTTCTTCGTATAATCTCTTATTTTGCTGCATAGAAGCATATTCCTGCTTATTCATCGAAGTTTCAAATTTATTGCTAAGAATCGTTCGGTCGATAAGAGGGATATACGCCCTTGCTTCTTGAATAAATGGACTTGAGTTCTTCATCAATTCAAGCCGTCTTTGGATATCTAATATTTTTTGCGCACGATCGTAATAACTCATGTAATTGCCTGTAGTTGCAATTTCCATCAAGTCTTTGTCCATCACATAGTTCGGCAAATAACGGCTGATCCGGTCTGCTTCCTTGTCGAGTGAATCCAGATAGAAGCGAGTCGTATTTAGAATAGACTCGGAAATTTCACTCCGAATATTGTCCGAACCCTTCTCATTAATCAACCAGGTAATCGCCATGAGCGGAAACAAGGCTGCCAGAAAGGCAGCCATTATTTTCTGGAATATAGAGGAATCTTTAATCAAGAATCGGATTTTCATCGTTTGTTCTCCTGCAATGTCTTAGTTTGAGTGCCCTATATTATTCTTTGACACTCCCCATCACAATTCCTTTAATGAAGAACCGCTGCAAGAACGGATACACGATTAGAATCGGAAATGCTGCTACGAAAATTTGAGCTGCTCTGCTCGTACGATCAGACAATTTGATCATTAATTCTGCCCTCTCAGGTTTAATAAAGCGGAAATCCATTTTGATAATGATCGTCTGCAGGAAGGTCTGCAGCGGATAATTCTCGGGATGATTCATGTAAATCATACCGTCAAACCAGCTATTCCAATGCCCCACCATGGTGAAAAGACCTGTCGTTGCCAATGCCGGCAACGATAGCGGCACATATATTTTCCATAAGGTAGTAAATTGACCTGCCCCATCGAGCAGCGAAGATTCCTCAAGTTCTTTGGGCAGACTGCGATAGAAATTCAGCAGCAGAATAACGTTGAACACCGTGACCGCTCCTGGCAGCACCAAAGCCCAGATTGTATCGAGCATCCCAAGGTTCTTCACGGTTAAATAGTTGGGAATAAGCCCGCCACTGAATAAAATCGTGAACACGAAGAACCATGAATAGAAGGTCCGCAGCCGAAATTGGCGAGAATCTTTGGATAATGGATAGGCCGTGATAATCGTCAGGAACATGCTGATTGTCGTTCCAATAAGGACCCGCTGAATCGATACCCAGAATGCGCGTAAATATTCAGGTTTTCCAAATACGTTAGCATAAGCAGCCGTTGTGAATTCAACTGGCCACAGGATGACTTTTCCGGCGGATGCTGCCTGCCCGGAGCTGAACGAGAGCGCCAAAATATGAATAATAGGCATAAGGCATAACAAAGATACGGATGCCAGAAAAATAAAATTACATATCAAAAGCAATTTTCTTCCGAATGATCTGTTAGTACGCACGATGTGTCTCCCTTCTGAATTACCGCCGATTGCATTAGAAAATGCGGTAATTCGCTACACGATAGGCTAAGATATAGGACATAGATACGAATATGAAAGAGATGACGGATTTCAGCAGTCCTACGGCCGTAGCGAAACCGAACTGTGCTTGCTCAATCCCCATACGATATACGAAGGTATCGATAATATCCGCGCTTTCATAGACCGGAGGACTGTATAGGTTGAAGATTTGATCAAATCCGGCATTCAGTACATTCCCGATACTAAGCGTAAACATGAGAACGATAATAGGAAGCATCCCCGGCAGCGTCACATGTAACGTCTGCTTAAAGCGTCCTGCGCCGTCGATCTCCGCTGCCTCGTACAGTGACGGATTAATACCGGTAAGCGCAGCCAGATAGACAATCGTACCAAATCCGAACTCTTTCCATACATCCGATATGACCATGACATAAGGGAACCATTTATTGTCTCCCAGGAAAAAAACAGGGTCGATACCAAACAAGCCAAGCACTTGATTGAGAATACCGGAAGATGGAGACAATACATCGATTAGAATACCGCTTAACAAGACCCATGATAGAAAATGCGGCAAGTACACGAGCGTCTGGAAGGTCCGTTTGACCCATTCTTTCCGCAGCTCATTCAGCAGTATCGCTATGGTGACCGGAACGATCATGCCTGCTACAATTTTCATCACCGCAATGTATACTGTATTGAAGAATATCCGGCCGATATCGGGGTAATCCATCAGTAACTGAAAGTTTTTAAGACCAATAAATGGTGAGCCGAACAACCCTTTATTCGGTACGTATTTCTGAAAGGCCATCATAATGCCTGCCATCGGGATATAACTGAAGATGAGGACCAATACGATCCCAGGAACCAACATCAAGTGAAGCGGCCACTCCCTCTTCCACATACGCGTTAATACATTCATGCCATCCACCTCGCTGTAGGACTAAAAATTAAGAACTAGGTTAAAGAAAAGAGGGGTCGTTTGTGTCCAACCCCTCGATTCTCCTGCTATCATTGTTTGTGAGTCGCGTACCATTCATTGACTTCTTTGGTCATTTCGTCGCCGCCAAGCTTTTTCCACTCTTCCACGAATTTATCGAATTCATCCACGGATACTTGATTCATCATAATCTTGAAGTATACTTCATCCCGCTTCTTCTTCAGGATTTCTTGTCGATCTGCCATGGTTGGAGTCGGTGCGCCGTAGAATTTGTTTTGTAGGTACTGTTTATTGTTCTGAATTTCAGGAACAAGTGAATATGCGCCTTTTGGACCTGAAATCAGATATTCCCACCACATGTTGATATCGGTACCGTCAACATACTTCATGGCACGCTCGTAACGAGTTTTATGATCTTTCGTCTCCAAAATGCTCTCGTCTTTGTTCTCGATCGCTTTTGGCAATATTTCACCGTTATTATCCTTTTGTTTACCAACACGAAGCGGGCTTAGAAGCCAGTAGTTGTTGCCTTTCTCCTTCAGGTCTTTACCATACTCATACACTTTCTGTTCTGGCGTCGGATGATTATCCACTTCAATCCAATGGTTCAGCAATTTAATAACGCCTTCCGGATGCTTCGCTTGCTTGGAGATAACATAATATTCGTCAACACCCAAACCTATCTGCGATAGTGCAGGTTTGCTATCCACCGATGGAATCGGGAATACGCCCCACTCTTGTAGGACTTTACCATCCTTTACTGCGCCTTTAGCGAGCTGAGCCGGTACCCAAGACTGGCCGTATACGATACCTGCGTTGTTGTTATAGAGGAGCTCTGCTGCTTTCTCCACATCTTTAACGACGAACTCAGGATCAATTAATCCTTTCTTGAACATTTCCTGCAGCGCCTTAAGTGCGTCTTTCACTTGAGGCTGAATGTCACTGTTGACCAAATTGCCATTTCCGTCTTCCATCCAAAGATTTTCATAAGCATGGTAACTATTCAAGAATGCTATTAGTCCTGTAACGGCTGTGGACTGGTTAAATGGATCTTTGCTAATTGCAATTCCATGCGGTTTCCCAGTGCCGCCTGGATCTTTTGTTTTGAACGCTTCGGCGATCGTCAAGAGATCCGCCATCGTCTTCGGTTCCGGCAGGTTCAATTTCTTCAGCCAGTCCGTGCGTACATAGAGGAACTGATACTGGTACGGATTATAAGAACTTGGAATCCCCATGAGTTTACCGTCGAAAGTGGCGGTCTTCAGTTGCATTCCGCCATCCATCGACAAGAATTTCTTCGTCTCATCCGTCGCATTCTTGTCATATACGTCCGTGATATCCATAATCATATCCGCTTCGGTCAGCTCTTTCAGCTGTGTAGCATTAACCTTCATGAAGTCCGGAAGATCATTGGAGGCGATGGAC
The DNA here is from genome assembly GCA_002438345.1 of Paenibacillus sp. UBA6285. Classification (GTDB taxonomy): domain Bacteria; phylum Bacillota; class Bacilli; order Paenibacillales; family Paenibacillaceae; genus Paenibacillus_AQ. The sequence continues at coordinate 25,863 of DJUJ01000181.1, read as the reverse complement.
ATCTTCACTTTTTCCTTGAATTGAACGTCATCGGCGGACACCCATTTATTTGTGAGCTTCACGCCGATATCTTTCTCATACGCATCATAGACCGAGTTCTTCTCAAAGCTTTCGCCCTCATCGAATTTGAGATACTGATCGCTTGCCGAAACTGTTGAAACTTCAATCACTTCATTTTTTTGTTCCACAGGTGTCTCAGGCTGCTTCTCAGGCTGCTTCTCCCCTTCATTTGTGGTTTTGCCGCATGCCGTGATAGTTAAACTTAGGATCAATGCGACGATCAGAAGTATTCTACTTTTTTTCTTCATATTACCCCTCCACATTGTCTCAAAATAGGTCGTGCATCTGCTTCATTCAGCTTCTCTTCCTAGTTCTAGTATAGGAAAGGGAAAGACCCCCATCTATATACTACTCTTTACTTTCGTATACACCTCTTGACTACCGTCAGGCTTGTCCCTAGAACGCACAAGAGAGAGTNNCCCCTAGGTTAGGTTGACTCCTCCTTTGCTTCGTTGAAACGTTATCGTGTAATAACTCGAATATTCAGCTCCCACGATATTTGACAAGAGATGACGCGCGCTTCTTGCTTCATTTTCAATTCAAGGGCGCCATAACGCTCCCTGATCTTGGCCGCGATGATCGGTTGATCGACTTGCTCCATATGGGTAAAAACCGTCTGGTTCGAAGGAGCCCTCACAATAAACCGGATTTTCGCATCCATATTTCCCCCTCCTCCCACTATAAATTAATAAATACCCTTGTTTACTCACTCGTTCTTAGATTTTCAGCCATTGACAGGTCGACAGCTGGAAAAGTCATGTAAGGATAACATTATTTTCTGGCGGAGCCGGTGTCGGGAATAGAGATTGGAGGTAGTTATCCCCAAAACCACTCACCTATNNCTATAATAGAATCTTGTCCTAAGGCCGCCAGATCCGGAAGTCATTCCAGTAGAGCGGTCTTTTATTATGCCTTGAGATTATGTAACGAAAAAAACCTTCCCCACCCTAAGGGTGATGAAGGCTAATGGGTTATTTCTTCATTTTTCGATAAACCTAAGCGCACGCTCAGATTGATAATCAGCTAGTCCTTTTGCGAATTGTTGATCGGGGAATCCTCTATGCATTAGCTTTAAACCCGCTGAAGTTAATGATATATGGTGGTGAAATTGATAAAATAACAGCCTATCAGGATCAAGCGTATCGTTTTTAAGATACCGATAGAAATCCCCGAATCGCATCTCCAAAAAACTATGCTCATGCTCAATATCAAAGAACATTGCCCCTTCGATATCGATCAGAAATGGCTCCAGTTTATCATTAACCAATACATGGTCAGGAGCCAGTTCCCCGTGAATAAATCCGTACTGCTTTCTAGGCTTAATTTTTGATTCAAGCTCATACAACTTATCGAGCAGTTTACTTTGATTAGACCCAATCTCTTGCATATGTTGGGAGGCATAAGCTAGCTGCACTTTCGCATTTTCCATTTGTAATAAATGACATTGTGCTGCGCTGATCTCGTTAGAATTGGCTTTCCCAAAGATATGTCTTTCGTTGGTATGCATCGTAGTAATCATATCCCCCAAACGCTGAAATACTTTATCTTGGACACGTAAATCAGAATGATGAAAATAGGTTTCTGCCTTACATCCATCTATATATTCAACTAGAGCATAATCAAAGGGGTAACGATCTCTTTCCTTATTCAGATCATAAAGTNNCAAATAAGTCACTTCCATAGGATTGTTCATTTATATCTTCATTTGCTTTTTCTTCTTCAAAAAAATTCATGGAAAGATCCCACACATACATAACGCAGGAAAATCCATTACTGCACTCGATCTTGTAGACCACCTTTTGTGCGCCACCATGCATTCGCGAAACACAAGCAACTAAATAACTGGTTCCAAAAACCCGTCCAATATAATCCTGTAAGTCAGCCTCATCGAGATGACAAGTAACGTCCATTAACAACACTCCATTTATTAAGTTTTGCCGGCTTCATAATAGTAAATAAAATCCATCCCAAAGTATAGACTTTTTCTTTGTGATCAATTATGATGTTGAATAAGGTCTTGAAAAAAATAAGCATACAAAAAGCCTTTGGATTTTATTCCAAAAGGCTTTTTTTTGATGAACATTATTGCGAACCGGGATAGTTTATATGGACCTGATTAAGTCTCTTCCAATAGACTTCTCAAATAGCGAGAACGAAGAAGCAGGAAGTAGATGGACCACGCTACTAAAAAGAAAATCAAAATAATCGATGCGTAACTGCCTATAGAAACAGATATTAGTCTCTGTAGTGTTTGCAGTGCAAATACTGAATGTAGTGCTGCGAGCAAGATCGGGATAAAGAAAAGGATCGCCAACTGCACCGTGATAATCTTCTTCACCTCGCGGATAGTCATACCTATTTTCCGCAGGTTACGGTACTTCACTTTTTCCTCCTGAACATCCGTATAAAAGCGGAAGTAAATAAAGCTTCCAGCTGCTATAAAAAACACGATGCTAATAAACGACCCCACAAAGAGAATTAATTTGTAAGTTAATTGATCCGTCTGATACCAGTCCGGTGATGAACGATACTTAAACGCGTTCCCATCGGTTCTAATTTGGGCACGAATTTTTTCAGCTACTGTCGATGCCTCCGTCCAATCCGGAACTGAATAACCATAATATACCCCTTTGTTTAATACAGAATCCTGTTTCTCGAAATCCGAATCATTCAATACATACAAATTTCCAAACAAACCCTCTGGAAATATGTTGTCTTGGACGACACCGATAAGCCGAAGTGTATTACTTCCCAAGTGTACTGTTTCATTCTCCTGGATTGTTATACGGGAATCAGCTTTGTTCGTCCAGGTGGAAACTTCAATGGCTTCTCCAGATTTTAACTGCAATGTATCTCGGTTCAACAATTCTGCAAGACGATTGTAACTTTGTGTGGATAGTGCTGCGGTCTTGCTGTCGAACTCCAGAAACGGTACTGAGACTGTCCTATACGACAGCCCTTCTTCATCTAATTTTGAAGAAATGAGAGAAAGATTATTCTCACGCTGAACGTCTGAGGAATAGGAGGAATAATTAAACGGTATCGGGTAGCTGTTCGCATATTCCTCGTCTACCGTCTGATAAACGGCAAAAGAAGCTGCCATTGTCGTGAATGATACCGTGCAGGTAATCGTGACAACAAACAATAATCGAGCGTTATCTTTCATACGATAAACCAAGTCTGAAATCCAAAGCAAGTTCGTTTTTCTAAAAAATAATGTTGGAAGGGATGTCAATCGCATTAAGGTAAATACACTAAGCTGCGAATAAAACAGGTAGGTTCCTGCTGAAACCAGTGTGCCGATTACGCCCAAGTGAAAAGGGAACGTCATTTGTAATACTACAATTATATAACCTGCCGCAATCAATATTAATCCTGCTATTGAGAGCCATATTGATGCTTTAGGTGGTTCTTTCGGTTTTCGATTCCCTTTCAGGAGTTCAATGATCTCCTTGGATCTCACTACAAACGGAGCGAGCTTAGAGATCAAGATGAATATGATTAGAAAGCAGGTAATTGTCACAAGAATTGCTTTCACTGGCATATAGAATTTGAGTTCTGGAACTTCCAGAATCACCGAAGCAAACATTAAAAAATATTTCGATAAAAAAAGTCCCGTGGCGATTCCCGTTACCATTGCTGCAAGTCCAATGATGATATTCTCCAATGAAATCAGTCGATTCAATTGCTTACGTGTAGCACCTAATATCGTCAGCAAACCAAATTCTGCTAATCGCATCTTCAAAAAAGTTCCCACTGAGTAAAGGATAAACAGCAAAGAAAATATGGATATTGCAACTTCTCCTGCAGACAGAACAAGATGAACGGTTCCAGATGTGAAACTCTCTCCGATCATAGGATGAAACAGGTTCACAGCAAATAGGAAAAAGACCAATATGGAAAAGGTGCTGCTGAGAAAATAAGCTAAGTATGCTTTATAATTTCTTTGCACGTTTTTAATTGCGAATTGTCGAAACTTCACGAGAGTCGCCTCCCATAAAGGACAACACATCCATAATGTTGCCATAGAAGTCGTTCTGATGTTCCCCACGATAAATCTCGTTATATACAGAACCATCTCGAATGAAAATAATTCGGTCGCAATAACTTGCAGCTGTTGGGTCGTGGGTAACCATTAACATCGTTGCTCCAATTTCACGATTAATATTGCGAAACAACTCCATTACATCACGAGATGATTTGGTGTCCAAGTTTCCAGTTGGTTCATCCGCAAGTAGTAGTGCCGGTTCATGAATGATGGCTCTTGCAATGGCAGCACGTTGGGCTTGTCCTCCAGATATTTCATAAGTACGCTTGTCGAGAATGTCAGTAATACCTAGAATAGGAGCAATGGAGTTTAACCGTTCATTCATTTTCCTTACAGCTACTCCGTCCAGAGCTAATGGTAGGAAAATATTTTCCCGTACTGTCAACGTATGCAATAAATTGAAGTCCTGAAACACAAATCCTAGTTCGCGGCGTCGAAACACAGCCAATTGCTCCGATGGCAGTTGATGTGGTTCTTTTCTATTGATAATAACCTCTCCAGTGGTCGGATGGTCAATTGTCGAGATGACATTCAACAGCGTTGTCTTTCCACTCCCCGATGGACCCATGACCCCAACAAATTGACCTTTCGGGACGATAAAATCAACATGTCTCAATGCCTGATAAGAAACTTTCCCCTCATATATTTTAGAAACCTTACTGATTTCCAGCATATTCATGTGTGATGTTGCTCCTTTCTTTCCTTACTCCTAGGTTATAAGAAAGGAAGGGATGTCGCTATCGTTCTAAATAACATCAACATTACATATCTGTCACCTTATCAACTCAGGATGAGAGGGTAATGAAAAACGAACCTGGACCTCCGTTCCCACTCCTAAAGCTGATTGGATCGAAACTCTGTGGCCCAATTCATCACAAATTTTTCGAACGAGATATAAACCGATGCCCGTGGATTCACCAAATCTGCGTCCGTTGGCACCAGTAAAATACAGGTCAAATACTCTAGGAAGGTCTTGAGGGGAGATGCCCACACCTTCATCTTTCACAGTCAACGTAATATACTCTCCCTGTCGATCTGCAAATATCTTTATGTGTCGGTTTCCACCATCAGAATAACGGATGGCATTGGTAAGCAACTGTGTCAGTACAAACTTCAACCATTTGCGATCCGAAAGTACGGTGGCATCCCCATGTACATCGGCTGAGGGGAATAAATGATGGTGAATAAAGTGGCTCTTTAAGTCGTTAATTACTTCATACACCAATGGCTCTATTGATACAGTTTGAATATAGAAATCCTGACGGAAAGAGGAGATTCTTGACAGTGTCAGAATCATATTCAACTGGTATTCCATACGGACGATTTCAACTTGCATTTCCTCCGACCCATCCGAGTCCTCACGATCCTGAACAATCAGGTGCAAAGCGGAAAGCGGTGTTTTCAGCAAATGGACAAAACGGTTCATAAAATCAATCTGCTCCTGTTTTTCCTGTATGGATCTTTCTTTTTCGCTCTGCATTAACTGATATTGCCTTGCAAGTCCTTCCTTGAAAGTATGAAGCAACGGTGAAGTAACGTCCATTTGCAAGAAAGTCTTTGCATCTTTCAAATCGGGAATATTGCTTAGCCATTTATAGCCGCTGCGTCCAACCACATAACGAAATGTAAGATAGATGATCAGCATAAATTGACTCACTAAAAAGAGATACACTATATTGCCTTCAACAACATTTGCATCCAACCAGTGAAAAGTCGAATATAAAAATATAAACTGCATGACATGAAGTACGATATAGGGAATATTCTCCTTAACAAATAATTTCATTCTTTGTCCACCTCGTTCCAAGATGCGTTCAGACGGTAGCCTAAGCCCTTGACGGTCTCGATGGCATTATCTATCCCGAGTTCTGCGAACTTCTTGCGTAACCGAGCTACATTGACATTCAACGTATTCTCGTTGATGAATTCTTTTTCGTCCCACATCCGTTCAAATATTTTCTCCCGCTTTACCGTACGTGGATATTTGTTAATGAGCAGGTCGAGTAGATCAGCTTCTTTTTTCATAAGCGATAATCTCTGCTGTCCGTAATGTAGTTCTGGACGTTCTGGAAAAAATGTCACTCCATAAAAATGAACTTCTCGTTCTGTATCCGTAGCTCCGATTGATAATTCCCCATACGAACGGCGGATTTGACTTTTCACTTTGGCAACGATGACATCATAGTAAAAAGGTTTGGTTACAAAGTCATCTCCGCCATACTCAATTGCCATCACCTGATCCAATTCTCCTGTTCGAGCAGAAATAAAAATAATTGGACAAGATGAAATTTTTCGTATTTGTTTGCACCAATAATATCCGTCAAATTTAGGTAGGTTCACATCCAGCAACACAAGATGAGGCATGATTTGTTCAAAGGCTTGATCTATGGCATCAAACTGATGTGTCACAATGGGTTCATATCCGTATTTATCCAAATGATTGGATAAAAGCTCGGCGATTCGCTGGTCATCTTCTACAATGAGAATCCGGTACATACATCCTCCCTCTACATACTTGGGTCATTTTTTTAATCCATACAAATTTCAGGTTTTGAACTTCCAGTATAGATGAAAAGGAGAAGTTTTTGTGAAATGTTTGTTTCAAGTACATACAGACTACTAATGTAACTGATAGGTTAATTTAGTTAACTAAGCGGTCATTGTGGATATTTCATACAAAAAGTTATACTGCAATTGACTAGTCGAAATGATACAAATTGGAGGTTATCCAAATGAATGTTGAGATAGGAAAAAAAATAAAAACACTACGTTTACAAAAAGGAATGACTCAGGAAGAACTTGCAGCAAAACTGAATATGTCATCCCAAGCAGTATCCAAGTGGGAAAACAATGTAACCATGCCTGATATTCAAATTCTTCCTGATTTATCGGTGATTTTTGGTGTTACAATTGATGAATTATTTGCATTAACCGATGATACCCATTTAGAACGAATTGGAAATATGATTAGTACTGAACATTTTATATCCGAAGACGATTTTAACTATGCTGAACAATTTTTAAAAGAAAAACTAAATGATGAGCAAAAAAAATCCCAATGTCTCACCTTGCTAGCTCAGTTACACATTCATCGTTCAGATGAGCACCGTGAATTGGCTTCCCATTATGCCAAGGATGCACTGCTACTAGCTCCGGACAGCAAAAGTAATCATAATGCTTTGCGAGATGCAGAGAATGGAATCATTTTTGACTGGAACTTTTCAAATCACCATAAACTCATTGAGTATTATAAAAATTTTGTGCCTAATCACCCGGATTACTGGCAGGCTTATGTATGGCTTATGAANNTACTTAATCGCAGACGGCAGATGTATTGAAGCAAAAGAAATTCTGGAACAATTGAACCAACTCCATCCTGGTCATTTATATCAAAAATATGGAGGGCTGATATGCAAGGAAGAAGGCAACCTTTCTCAAGCGCTGGCTCTCTGGAAGCAAATGACTGATTTGTATCCTGAGGATTGGCTTGCATGGTCCTCCAGAGGAGACTGTATGGCTAAACTTTGCAGGTACGACGAAGCCATAGAATACTATTCCAAAGGTTACGAACTACAGCCAAGTCCAAAATATACAGATGCATTTGAAGCAATCTCCCATATATATATAATTAAAGGGGAATATGATAAGTCTATTGAAAAGCTTCAAGAAATAATTGAGCTACTGGTAAGAGACTGGAAAATTACAGAGGGTAAGACCGTTGATTTTTATAAAGGAGAAATAGAAAATTTAAAGATAATGCCACAATAGAAACAATAAATAAAATGACTTACACCCTTTGGTAGAAGCCATTTTATTTGCCGGAGAAGATAGCATGAACGACTGACCCCTTCCGTCAAAACAGCGGAAGGGGCTTTTGCTTTCCGCGTACAAAATCCCCCTCCAGATCTCATATCATTCCATGACCTCAAAATGCTAGCAGAATCCCGTTTGCGCCAACGGTGCCTATCCCAAACCCATGTGTAGCAAAGTTATTCAATTATTATAGCAATTATTTCAACTCAGATTTGAATACTTGCTTCGAAGTAATAACTTAACAAGTTATTGTTACCAAGAACTTACTACCAATATAATAAAGACATGAAGCGCTTCAAATCATAACATGAAAGGTGGAGCATATGACTATTGATGCGATTAAAGTTGGTAAACAAATATCTTACCTCAGGAAAGTTAAAAATCTTACACAAAGCGAGTTAGGCGAGAGATTAAATGTATCGTTTCAGGCTGTATCAAAATGGGAGCGAGGCGAAACATTGCCTGACACAGCGATATTAATTGACCTTGCTAACGTGTTAGGAACAACGGTTGATACCATTTTAACTGGTGGTGAAAAAGTCATGGAATATAAAGGTAAAATAACGGTGGAAGAAATGAGAGAAGGAATTAACAGTCTTGAGAAAGTTGGCCAACTACTAGGCAGAGATAACATCATCTATCGATACGCAATTGACGGAATAAATGAAAAAATGAATATGGATGTCGAAGAGGCTTTCGTAGACGACTATAAGCGTGAAAGCTTAATTTGTGAAGCTATCATTCAAAATATGATGTCTGGAAAATATATTGATATTACAGATATAAAAAACAATCTCAAGTATGACCATTTTAAAAAGATAGTTTGTGATTATGCAGCAAAGTATGGATTAGTGTAATAATTGGTAGTAATATGCTTTGAAAAACTGTGAGTATATACGGGACCTAATGATTGCTAGGTCCTTTATGTTGAGCCACGAAGGCGGTGGACTGCTTAGCACCTAACTAACGTAAATTTTTTCGCCCTACTTATGATATGGTTCTCCGTATCACAAATAGGGCGAAACTAAAGGACACCTAATTNNAAACCCAAACACATTTTCCAGATGTTTGAACTCCACCTCCGCCGGTTTAGCCGTTCCCCCTACCGCTTCCTCAATCGTGTCATCAGACTGTTCCCTCATTTTTTCCGTTTCTGTTACCTCTTCTTCAGCATTATCACCAACCGTCGATGATGGCTTAGCCGAATTGTCAATGACCGGGTTACCGCATCCGACCAGCAATAACAGGAGTAAAACTCCCCCGATCCATAATTCACTCCTCTTCCTCATCTTTTCCCTCTAACGCTAAAGCGGCGAATTCGCTTTGAATAATATTTACTTCACAATCGATGTAGGAATAACGGCCTAACGGCCTCGGGGATCGATTTGATGCCCCTAATACGTAGAATGAAAAAATAAACGCTGTCCTACAAAACCCTTCCGGACACAAGGAATTCCGAGTGTCTATAGGTTTTCCCGAAAGATGTCTCTATTACGTTTCATTGACCTTCCGGTTTGATTGTAGATCGGTACTTCTTCGGCGTCATACTCATATACTTCTTGAAAACTTTAATAAAATGAGATTGATCATAAAAGTTCAACCGCAATCCGATGGAAGAAATCGTGTCATTGGTCATATGAAGCAGTTTCTTGGCTTCTTCTATCCGCTGTTTCTGTATATAATTCATCAGTGTCATGCCTGTCTGCTCCTTGAATAAATTCATCAAGTAGTTGCTATTCAGTCCTGTCAACTCCGCAAGCTTGTCAAATGTAATCTTTTGAAATAAATGGTTGAAGATGTACTCGCAGCAAATTCTGATCGGTCTGGACATACTTTCTTTCCGACTCTGTTCAACCCGTTCCGTAAAGTCCATTAACGCACGTACTAATGCCGCCTCTACTGCCTTGACATCATTGAGTTCTTCGATTTGTTGAATATGCAGATCACTAAGAGTAAAGGCCAGTTCTTCGTATATCCCTCCATCTACGGCAGCCCTCATAGCAATCGCAATAGAGCAAATGGCTAAATTTTTGATATTGCGGAGTTGGCTCCGCTTAGATAAGATCCCTACGCCCTCGTTAGGATAGGTGATCCACTCTTTCATTAATTCACTTGTATTGCCGGTTCGAATCAATTCTATTAACCGTTTCTCTATATTCGAACTATGATTAGACACCGATAATTCCCGTTTGGTTTGAATTTCAATTTCTATATTACTTTGAAACTTGGCTGGCAGCACATATTGATAACTATATTGCAGCACATCCGTAATTTCCAAAGCCTCTTGATTGATCATCCAATGCGCAAGTACGCTGATATGAAGTAGACGAAGACGGCTTACGACCGGAAGGCTGTCCCAATGGGCTTTCCAGTGCGGCAGATCGCGATAGGACATTTGATTATCGTGCAAAAGGCCATGGATATGCTCATCCGTAGGTACTTGCTGGATTGAAGGACCGATTACAACGAATCCATGCCGCTCTCCACTACGCTTAATAGGCACTATGATTAACTCCTCCCAGGAATTCGCATCTAGAATAACCGGGTGTTTCATCTCTTTCTCTATAAATGGACGGAATAGCTTGTCGAATTCCATATAAAAAGGCCTCTGATGATCTTCGTTCCCCCAAATCGTTTCCACATCATGCCCATCCTCGGTATAGAAGATTGGAAGTTGGATGCTTTCATATAGTAACTTACATGAATAGGTTACATCAGGTTGATTATGAACTTTAACCACTATGGAACCTCCCTCAAACGTACAATTTATCTAAGTATTATACCATAAAAGAAAGCGTATCCATGAGATAATGTGAGTTGTAACGATATCTAATTCAAGGAGGTTATTTCAAATGAGACGAGATATTCAAGCTCTAATTGCTGATATGACATTGGAAGAAAAAGCTGGCATGTGTTCCGGTTTAGATTTTTGGCGGTTAAAAGGTGTGGAGCGCCTAGGCATTCCTAGCATTATGGTCACCGACGGCCCGCATGGACTACGAAAGCAGCAGGAAGACACCGACCATTTGGGCGTATTTGATAGTGTACCCGCTACTTGCTTCCCTTCAGCAGCCGGTATAGCCAGCTCTTGGGATCGGGAGCTGGTCGGCAAAATGGGCGTAGCACTGGGTGAAGAGTGCCAGGCGGAAAACGTTGCCGTCCTCCTTGGACCAGGCGCCAATATCAAACGCTCTCCGCTGTGCGGACGCAACTTCGAATATTTCTCGGAGGATCCTTTCCTTTCTTCGGAAATAGCCACCAGCCATATTCAAGGTGTGCAAAGCCAAGGAGTTGGCACATCTCTGAAGCATTTCGCGGTTAACAACCAGGAGCATCGTCGCATGGGCGTTGATGCCGTTGTCGATGAACGTACACTGCGGGAAATTTATTTAGCGAGCTTCGAGGGTCCGGTGAAGAATGGCCAGCCGTGGACCGTCATGAGCGCTTACAACAAAGTTAACGGAACGTTTGCTTCCGAGAATAAGTTCTTGCTTACCGATATATTGAAGGAAGAATGGGGGCATGAAGGATTGGTTGTGACCGATTGGGGCGCTAACAATGACCGGGTAGATGGGCTAGCTGCCGGTCAAGAGCTGGAAATGCCTTCAAGCGGCGAAGTGAACGACCGTAAAATCGTAGAAGCTGTTCAAAACGGCCAGTTGTCCGAGGAGACGCTTAATCGTGCTGTTGAACGGATTTTACGTATCATTTTCATGAGCGTGGACAACAAAAAAACAAACGCGACTTACGACCGCGACGAGCATCATCATCTGGCGCGCACTGTTGCCGGTGAGACGATGGTGCTACTGAAGAACGAAGAAAACCTGCTCCCGCTAGAAAAAGGTAAGAAGTTGGCGGTCATCGGTCCATTCGCGCAAAAACCGAGATATCAAGGCGGCGGTAGCTCGCATATCAATCCTACCCAGATCGATGTACCGATGGATGAAATCAAAAAGCTTGCGGGCGATTCATCCTCGGTTGTGTACGCGCAAGGGTTCCATTTGGATAGAGACGATCTGGACGCTGCTTTGATGGAGGAAGCGAAACAAGCAGCCTGCGAAGCGGATGCGGTCATCATTTTTGCGGGACTTCCCGACCGTTATGAATCCGAAGGCTTTGACCGTAAGCATATGCATATGCCCTCGAACCAGAATCAGCTGATCGAAGCGATCGCAACCGTGCAGAGCAACGTGGTCGTCGTACTTATGAACGGTTCCCCAATCGAAATGCCTTGGATCGGCCGAGTGAAATCGATCCTAGAAGCTTATTTGGGCGGTCAGGCGGCAGGAGGCGCGATCGCTGATTTATTGTTTGGCGAAGTGAATCCTAGCGGCAAGCTGACCGAGACATTCCCTATGAAGCTGAGCGATAATCCTTCGTTCCTGTTCTTCCCGGGCGAAGGTAATCGCGTGGAGTACCGCGAAGGCATTTTTGTCGGCTACCGTTATTATGATGCCAAAGAAGTGAAGCCGCTGTTCCCGTTCGGACACGGTCTGAGCTATACCACATTTGAATATTCGAATCTTGTCATCGATCATAAAACAATCAAAGATACGGAATCCATTAACGTACATGTAACGATACAAAATGTGGGATCCCGTGCCGGTAAAGAAATTGCTCAGCTCTATGTCCGCGATGTAGAGAGTACGGTTAACCGTCCTGTCAAAGAATTGAAGGGCTTTGTTAAAGTAGAGCTTCAGCCGGGAGAGAAGAAGACCGTTACGATGACGCTGGATAAGCGCTCCTTCGCTTACTACAACGTAGATCTTAAGGATTGGCATGTGGAGTCCGGTAATTTTGAAATATTAATTGGACGCTCGTGTGAAGATATCGTTGTAAGCGATACGGTACATGTCGAGTCAACAGTCGCTTTGAAATCCATAGTCGACCTAAACACATTGATTATCGACCTGTTAAACGATCCGCAAAGAGCACCGTTCATGCATGGATTACTTCAGAAGATGCAAGAGGGCATGGGAACTATGTTGGAGGGTCTTGAAGCCTCTGAAAGCCTGGGGGAAGGCTCGAGTGAAATGTTCGAAGGATTTATAAATTATTTGCCATTGCGCGGGCTGTCGATGATGAGTCAGGGGATGTTCACGGAAGAAATGCTGAACGGGATTATTCAGCAATTGAATAATCCGTCATAAATGATGGGGGCAAACCTTCTGTCGTACAGGAGGACATTCCCCTTAAAAGAAGAGTCAAGGCGTTGTTTCGCAATAAATATTGGATCATGATCGTTATATTCATGCTTAATGCGTAATGTACATCTTTCACGATCACAAGGTGGATCGATGAGAAAACATGCTCAACATGTTGGTACAATTATTAATGATATGAAGCGGAGGAATGAAACGATGCAAAATGAAAACCTAATCGTAGTGGTTACCGGAGCCGGTAGCGGAATTGGACGCGCAAGTTGTATAAAGCTAGCGCAAAACGGAGCGAAAGTGGTTGTGGTCGATTTCAATCAAACAACTGGGGAAGAAACGCTTGCACTAATACTGAAACATGGTGGCGAAGGCATTTTCGTGCAAGCCGATGTGTCGAAGAACGAAGACGTGGAACGGTATGTTCATCTCGCCGTCGAAACATACGGACGCATTGACGCATTTGTCAACAACGCCGGTATTCTACAAAAGTTTTCAATGCTGTCTGATATCAGCGAAGTCGAATACGACCGTATCATGAGCGTCAACGTAAAGGGTGTTTTTCTCGGCTTGAAACATGTTCTCAAAGTTATGGAGAAGCAAGGATACGGTTCGATTATAAATACCTCTTCTACGGCAGGCATTCGCGCCGAACATAGCCTAGCAGCATACTCAGCGAGCAAACATGCTGTGATAGGATTGACGAAGGGGGCGGCTTTGGAATACGTGAGGAAAGGTATACGCGTCAATGCAATTTGTCCAGGTGGCGTCGATACGGCATTGACGCAATCTGTTCCTTTGATGATACAGGAGACCGGCTACGTGCCGGAGGAGATCCCGAACATGCGAATGAATCGGTTTTCTGATCCCTCAGAAATAGCAGAGATGGTGGCCTTCTTGGCTTCCAACAAATCCAGCTATATGACAGGTTCAATCATTGTCGTAGACGGTGGTTTGACGCTATAAACACGTTTCATGTCGACAGGGTGTTTCAACCACTGGAATACTCTTCGCTTTTGTAGTAACACGGATTAGGGGGTGTCCCAAAAGTCATTGATCAAATGGCTAGGGACACCCTTGTTCTGTAGGAGGAAAATAGATGATGTGAGCGGTCGCTCCGAGAACGGACCGTTCCTTCAATCGCTGTGGTCTCTAAATTTCTGGATTGAAACCGCGTAGCGATCACGAAAAAAAGGACTTCAACACCTCGGAATCCTTAGGGTCCAGTAATCGAAGCACATTCTCATTACTCAACCGCGACTGGGTTAATCCTATTAGTAATGTCCGCAGTTTTTCTGAAATGTCTATTAACCTCCAATAAAAATAAAACCCTCCGTTTCCCAGCACCCTTAGCAAGTGAGCTAACCCCAACAACGTCCCGCCTCCCACCCCGGATCCACCGATACGTTCGTGCTTGCTTTTGCCAACATGGTGAAGCGAAGTACCCGTACCAACATTGGTGATTACATATTCTTGCTGCTTTGGATCGAATTTATTAAGTAGATACTGTACTCCACGACACGTTGCCTCAAACTCAACAATACGTAAAGGTTTTCGTATCATGAATGATTCAAATAATGCTGCCTTTCCACCGGTAATACATATCTTTGCACCCTCAAGCTTATTAATCTTTTTAAGCGACGTCTTCTATTTGCGTAACAGGAAATTTACTAAAACTCAAAGAATCATTCTACATACTCACAACTTTGATTAACGTACCACCGACATCAATACCAATATTCATAATTGTTATGTACTCCTCTCAGCGAAAGCCAACAATATATTTTGACATACTGCATATCAGTTATTCAACTATACGGTTCACCGCGCTGTCTGTATTGACAATTACAGCAACAATACCATCCACAGAAAGAACTCATCATTATTGTTAACAACAATAAGATACCTCTTGCACCTTGTCAAAGCTTAGCTTAAAAACTTCGAAGCGTACACGTCTTCCGTATTCCAGACATTGGGAATGTTTTAAATTCCCCCGTGGTGGCCTACGTGATTTGTACTTTCCTCTTGTGCCAGAGATGAAGTTCACTTCACCTATTCGAGATAGCGCTCATGCTGGGCGCACACAAAAGAGAGGGACGACGCATAGAGCAACGTCCCTCTCTCCTAAAGCCTTTATACGGTTACTGCAACTTTCACGAATCTTTAGCCAGCGTCTACCGGCAATACTTATCTCTCAAAGCCAGCGCATGTTTGACGGATTGCTCCACGCCTCTTGCTTGATCTTCAATCATTTGCTCCATTAGCTCTTGCGGCGGGTAATAATAATCTAGCGGCTTAATCACGGACAAGTCATAAGGTGGCTCCTCGACTTTAAATGCTCCTTCACCGACTTTGGACACTCCGCCAGCGCCCGGCTCTCTTTTGAAATGGATAGCGTATGGGAAACACATTTCTACGTTGATTCGAGTCAACGTAGATTTCTCCACAAAGATTTTGAACAGTTGATCCAAATCGATGTTGCCCGTTCCCGCAGGAACACCGCATACTCTATAGTCTTCTCCGTCATGAACGATGATATGGTCTTTAAAATGGGTGGTGAATGCGTACGGTGCCAACTTGGTCACAGCATCAACCGGATCCTCCCACGCCATCATGCCATTACCGAGATCGCAATGAGCGCCAACCCAAGGACTGTTCACTTCCTCAATGATTTGGATAACCTCATCCGCTAGCTCTTCCTCATGGTTTTCTACGGCAAGCTTAATTCTGTATTGTTGCAGCAAAGGAACAATTTTCTTAATGTTTGTAGGTGCTTCAGCCATCCGTGCAGCGTCGTATTCGCCCATACAAGTGTATGTCCGGATGACATCCGCTCCGATTTGATGAGCAACTTCAATCACTTGCGACAAGTGATCCGGGTCCGTACCATTCGTATCGATCTCAGCGAAAAATCCGTATTTCTGGATTTCAGCCTTCACTCTTTTCAGGTATTCAGGCTCGAACGATTCGAGTGTTCCCCATCCAGGCAGTCCCGGCCATTTCACGATATTGATCATAACCCCGTCTAGCCCGAGCTCTGCGGTCTTTTGAATAAATTTAAAAATATCCATTCTGCCTGTAATAAACTGCAAGTGATAGCTTTCTGTTTCCAAACCGATTTTCATATGTCTCTCCTCCATACATTCTGTTTTTTTATCATGATTAACTACTGAACTTGAGCTTGTTCTTGCGCTTTTTTCTTCTTAACGATTCTTACTAAGTAACTGCTGATGATTAAACCTAACACCGCAAACCCAATCATGGTCATAAACACATGTTTGTATCCATTAATCCCCGGTGTGCGATCCAGCATACTTCCATACAGCGTAAAAGCGAACATGGATGGAAGATAACCAATCATACAAGCAATGGATACCGCCGCACCGCTAATTTCGCGAGGGATGCCAACCTCTTCTATCGGAGCGAAGAACACGGCTCTTTGTGAGAAAATAATCGCGCCATAACCGAGTGTAAACACCATACCTACATAGATATTCATCGTTTCATGCGGAAGCAAGATAAAGATAATCATGCCGATAATAGCTAACCAAAAAGTTATTCTCAAATATTTGGACGGAGATTTGAAGGTTTTATCAGCAAGGAAACCGCCAATAGGTCCGCCGACCATCTTCAAGCAGTATTGGTTGATAATCCCGTACGCCCCGACCAGCGCAACAGGCATTCCGTAAATCTCTTTCAGGAACGGAATGAAATACGTTAATCCGATATAAATGGAGTATACGGAGAAGATCGTAAATGAGACTACCCATATTTCAGGCATTTTGAGGGCTTTTAGGGCTCCATCAAACGCCAGCTTGCTTCGATTGATTTTGTTACCATGCTCGTCTGTATCATTAATGACGTCGTCTTCAAGAAGGAAGTACGAAATGATAGCGGTTACAATCGTCGTAATAGAGAAGAAAATGATGGCACCTTTTAAGCCCGCAGCATTTGCCCCCATCCATTGGAAAATACCAAGCGCAGTAAACGCTACAATCGTATCTACGATCCCTCTTCCTGCTTCCAGGAAGCCGAACATTCTGCCCTGCTCATTGCTGTCCCCGAGCAATCTTACCGTTTTGATCAGAACGGGCCAGAAAGCGAGTTCAGCAAACAAAGCGAAAAGCGCCCATAATATCAAAATTTCATAATATCCTGGAAACGTTGTCATGTAAAATCCGAGTAGCCCTACTCCACCCAAGGCGATTGGGAGCAGCTTTTTCTTGGAAAACCGATCTGTGATGTACATCGATGTGATGTAACCAAAGGTTTGAACAATGGCATAGACGGACATCGTGAGACCGATTTGCGTATGTGTCAGATGGAAATATTCCATCATCGGAATATAAAACGCGTCTTTTAAGTATGGTAATTTAAAAATAGTCCCCCCGCCCAGAATGAGTACGGCAAGCGTCAACCATTTTTTTGCCCCTACACTTTTCGAATTCATTTTCTACTCATTCCCTTCCCCAACTTATTATTCTTCAATAAAAGCTGTTACTTCAATTTCTACCAATGCATCCTTTGGCAGCCGTGCGACTTCAATGGTGCTTCGTGCTGGATAGTTGCCATCAAAATACGAAGAGTAAACTTCATTTACCTTTGCGAACGTATTCATATCTTTCAAAAAGATAATCGCCTTCACAACGTTCTTCAAATTGCTGTCAGCAGCCTCTAAAATCGCTTTTACATTCTCGAGCGATTGTTTTGCTTGCTCTTCGACGGATTCAGGCATTTCACCAGTTTGAGGATTGATCGGAAGTTGGCCGGATACGAAAATAAGGTTTCCGATTTTGGCAGCCTGAGAATAAGGTCCGATGGCTCCTGGAGCATTCTGGGTTGAAATTGTTGTATGCATGTGATGTCCTCCTAAATATGAAATATTATCATAATGATAATTTATTATTACGATGATTTTATTTTAATACATGTTTCTCATAATTACAATACTTTTTCGAGAAATTATTATTGAAATAATAATTCTTTATTGTTAGACTCGGAATATGAGAAACGGGAGCTAAAGGAGTGGTATAAATGGAAGATTTAGAAAGACTCACGAAGTATATCCCGATTGTTCACTTTATTGGTGAAATCTTGGGTAAGAATTGCGAGGTTGTGTTGCACGATGTGACGAAGCCGGATAACTCTATCGTTGAGATTGTTAATGGACATATTAGCGGCAGAAAAGTGAACGGCCCCATTACGANNACAAACATTTCATCTGCAATTACGAAAGCGTCGGCAAGAGTAAGAAGCCTTTTCGTTCATCAAGTTATTTTATAAAGGATGAACATAATGAAATTATCGGTATGATCTGCGTGAACGTCGACCTATCCGATCTTATATCGGCACGAAGTGTTATTGAAGATGCAATTATGCTTGCCAATTTCACAATCACGGCCAACAACAAACCTAATCATACGGAGCAGCAAAAATCGGCTTTGGATCTTAACGTACTGGAAAGCTTCGAGGACAACATCGAAGATCTCCTCTTATCATTGATTAAAGGAGTATTATCCGAGAGCGAAATCGCGCCTGAGCGAATGTCTCCTAAAGAGAAAATCGATGTTGTTAGAAAGCTTAACGAAAAAGGGGTATTTCTGCTCAAAGGTGGAGTAAGCGAGGTTGCCAAACATTTGGAAGCTTCCGAAGCGACGATCTACAGATACTTGAATAAAATTAAATAACGAAGCCATGTGGAAAAAGCCCGCGATTTTCGTATAAACATCGATCAATTGACCGGTTACCCAGCGGACCTTATTATTTGTTTGGTAATTTTAAAGAATATATTACACATCTAATGAGGGGCATAATGCTATGAAAGAACATGACGCAAAGTACTACATATCAAAACTTGGATTAGATCCACATCCAGAGGGTGGATATTTTAAAAGAACATTTGAATCGGAGGAACAAACATCAGATCAAGAATTAACAGTAGATTTCGAAGGGAAGAGAAAACTTTATACGAGTAATTTCGAATTTTGACCGTATTTCATCCAATATATTGACTAGAAAACCGCTTTAAAAAACGTGATTGTATAAGTTATAAACAACATGTTGTCTACAATTTTGGGCATGACAAAGCCCCATCCGCGTGAGGATGGGGCTTTCATGATGGAGCCGAGAGGAGTATCGGCTGTTACTAAGTGTAAATAATGGTTACGGACCTTCCGTTGAAATGCTGTCAAACACGGCCTTCTAAGTCGAAGACAAGGCGATTAATCCAATTGTATGACCAAGGTCTGTCCATTAGCAGTAAGCTGGATGAAGGAACAACTGTATCGTTGGCAATCCAGATACTGCGTTTAAGCTAAGTCTATTGCTTCAAGTGTCAAATTCATATTTTTTTGCTGGTATTCTATCGACATGTGGGTAATAAGTGCATTTACGATCATAAAACTTAGAGCTAATGATTGATAAGAGAACTCAAATAAGAAATCAACATTTAGATTCGAAAATAGCGTCGATGTATTCGTAATGAGCGCTACTTTAGCTCCGCTTTGTGAGGCTTCTTTCATCATTTGTTCTAAGGTGAATATTTCGTCATTTGTATACTGAAAAAATATAGCAAAGCTGTCCTCATCCAAAGATTGAACATCTTCTATTTGATACCTAGGGTCTAAGAATGCAGTAGACTTTTTGCCATCCATGAGTAAATCAATTTGCAGCAGCCATACAGATTGAGGAATACTATATCCATAGAAGCCAATTTTGGTCTTTGACAGCAGCATTTGAAGGAACATGTCGACTTGTGATGACTCAAGTTGATTCAGCAAACTATCAATAGATCGTGTAATAATATTTTTCCCACCAACCACTTTATTCTCTAGAGTCGAAACTTTATGCTTAGTAGAAAGCACATTGAGAACATACTGCTGTCTTAATCTAGATAATTCCAATCGTAATTCAGGATAACTGGAATAAAATAAATGTCGGCAAAATCTTGTGATGGTCGAAGGCGAACAATGTGATTTTTCAGCTATTTCAATGAGACTCATGTTACCCATCTGATCAAATTGATAGATGAAATTCTCAGCTACGCTAAAATATATATCATCATGATCATAGGTATTATAAAACTGCAATAATGCTAAGATTCTCTGCATTCCCTATTCCCCCTTTAGGATCAATCGAAACAAATATCTCCCCCAAAGTTTATCTGTTCTGTTGTAAAAAGAAAAGTCATCTTATCACATAAGATGACTTTTTCCTTTTACCTTAGTATTTATTGTTTTTTGGCGTATTCTGCTGCATTTTCTCCAGCTAGTTTTCCTGATGTATAGGCGAAACCAAGTGTACCGCCTTCTATTGTAATATAACTATTGCCATACATCCCGCCTGCATCATTTCCAGCTACCCAGAGTCCAGGAACAGGTTTACTCTGATCATCCACANNATTCTCATTGATCTTCACGCCGCCAAGCGTCCCCAGACAACGTGCAGAAGTACTCAAAGCATAGAATGGTCCCTTCTTCACAGGATGTAGATATTCAGCATCTTTAAAGAAATCCTCATCAACACCCTTTTGACTAAATCCATTATAACGATCAACGGTAGCATTCAGTGTCTGTTCACTTACACCTATTTTGCTTGCCAGCTCTGCAATGGTTTCTCCCTTTACAATAACCCCGGATTCAATCGCTTCTTCGATAATTGGCGTATAATCAAAAGGAGTAATCGTAGACTTATAGTTAGTATCCGTATCAAACGGTTCATTAAACTCCACGAAGCCTTGTTTTTTACCTTTAAACGAGCTGTATAAGTCAGCGTATTCAATAAGACCCTTGGTCTTTACAGTCTCAATCAACTGTTGGTCAAAAAGAGCCCAGTGCGAGGCATCTGGCTGTTCGTAGATGGCCGATGACCCATATGCAAAGTCAAACACAATGTCTTCATTAATATAGCGTTCGCCATTTTTATTCACCCATAAAAGCGGTAAGGCTGTCAAATCCCAAAGCACATACGGGTTTTCCATTTTTTTGCTCAACTCAGGATTTGGCATGTAATGGTACCACTGTGCTAAATCTGTACCAAGCTCCGCTGCTCCAGCTTCCCATGCCATTTTGAGTCCATCTCCTGTAGCAGAAGAGATCAAACCTGTTCCAGCCTTCTCACCGAAATGTTCTTTCATCATTTCAGCATTACCGCCGTATCCTCCAGTTGCAAGGATGACAGATTTAGCATGTATTTTTAATTCTCCACCGTCAGCTTTTTTGGCAATAACGCCAGTAACGTTTCCTTTGTCATCCTTTATCAATTGTTCTGCAGGCGTCTCGAACATGATTTTTCCGCCCTTTGTTTCAATCTGATTCCGAATCTTCTCTAATGCAACGGAGCCACCATCAACATATCCATGAATGGTAGCTGGAGTACCTACTAACGCTTTTTGACCACTTTGCCCAGGATCCGTAAGTACTAGTTTTGCTCCATTTTCATTCATCCAATCGACTGTCTCTCCTGATTCATCCATGATTTTGCGGACCAATCTTGCATTCGCATGGTAGTTGCTTGTTTCCATGAACTTTTTAAATAACCATTCTTTATCGACGACTTTGTTCTGTTCTTTCTGCTGTGTGCTATCTACCGCAAACATCCCACCAGCAAGCGTTCCTGCACCACTAGCC
Source organism: Paenibacillus sp. UBA6285 (assembly GCA_002438345.1). Classification (GTDB taxonomy): domain Bacteria; phylum Bacillota; class Bacilli; order Paenibacillales; family Paenibacillaceae; genus Paenibacillus_AQ. Next base: position 4,162 of record DJUJ01000181.1, on the reverse strand, counting down.
ACTGCTGTCTTCTCGATCAGTAGCGTGTCAGCCCCTTGTTCGAGAGATGCTAATGCAGCCGCAGTACCCGCAGCCCCTGCTCCAACAACAACAACATCAACTGTTATTTCTTCTGCCTTACCCTCTTGCTTTGTAGTGGCAACCGCTTTGAGTGCCACAGTATCTCCACCCGCTTGTTGTACAGCATCTGCTACTGCTTCAATAATTGCGTTACTAACAACTGACGCACCAGTTACCGCATCCACAGCTAACGATTGATGAGCTACAATATCAGCCGGAACACGTTCAGCTGCTTTTTCAAAGATCCCTGGTGTTTCACTATTTTCCTTCACTTCAACAGATGTGATTTGATCTTCCGAGAATACAACTTCAACCTTTACTGGCCCATTGTTACCTTTACCAACTCCTGTATAAGTGCCAGCTTTATAGATAGTCTTTTCAGTTGATGGACTCTGTGAACTATCTGTTTTATCCGTACACCCTACAACAGAAAGTAATAAAGAAATACATAAAAACAAACTCAAAATCATTCTACGTTTCTTCATTAAAATCGTAACCCCCCACTTTGTGAAATTTTGAACAACCTTACTTTAGCACAAGTTTCCACAACTTAAGATGGCTACAGGAGACGTTTACTCGGCTGATTCAGACGAGTGAGTATCGGAGCGAAATGCTACTGAACTATTAAAGAAGCAATAGATTTTGATAATTGGCTAATTGAGAAAATACAAAAAAGGGATTTAATGACACCTAATCTATTCGACGTAATTGTCTAGCATCTACATTTCCATAGAAAAGTAAGTTACAATAGATTCAAGAAAAGAAGAACGAGAAGAAATGGAATTTATAACTCTTGAATAAAAAACTATAGGGGTATAAGAAAATGATCAATAAACTTCATGAACACAATAAACAAAAAAAACCACTATTCGTTATTGTATATGATCAATTGTATAAATTAATCATGGATGGAGCATTCCCTCCCGACAGCCAACTTCCAACAGAACCCCAATTGGCCAAAAAATTTGGTGTAAGCAGAATGACATTGAGACATGCTTTGGCACTTCTGCAGGAGGATGGGTTGGTTAAAAATATCCATGGAAAAGGAAATTTCATTACAAAATTTCATCATAATGAAAGTATGGATGGCTTGGAGAAGTTGGGGAACCCCTTATATAAATGCTATACGGGGAACATAGATGATATCGAACTTAATTTCCGAATTGACCTATTAACGGACTATGCCATGCAAGTATTAAATCAACAAACGACTGCAGTTGTTGCATTGGAACGCTGGTATAAGAGTAACGATAAGATCGTAGCTTTTGCTTTTACGATGATGCCAATAGAAGCCGTCTCCAAATTAAATCTTAACTTACAAAACGAGAAGCAATTATTAGAAATGTTAGAAGAAAAGGTGTATGACCTAGCTAATTCTTCTACCATTGAAATTAAACGTTCTGATTCCGTCAATACTCCGTCATTGAAATACCAACTTTCCCACGGAGAGGAATGTGATTTGATACTAGAAAGTGTATATATCAGCGATAAATACCCTGTTGTTTATAATAAATACTATATACCCATAGAATTTAGTCAAATTAGGATTAAAACATCTAAATAACCGAATAAACAATTCATTAATTTGGAGGCGATGTATTTCTTATGAATACATCGTTTTTTTTGTAACAAAAAAGACAAATTTTGAAAGCTTGTCAGTGAGATAAAGGTGTGGTACTATTCTCATTGTTAAGGAATATACAAGTTGTTAGACAACTATACAATGTTGTATGATTCAAAGATTTATCATGCATGACTATGAAATCGCAAAGAGTAATTATTTTTGGGTTATTCATGGAAGCGCTACCTTGTTAAACATCATTAGAAGGAAACAACAAAGGAGAAGAATATAGCTATGTCAACCAAAACTGCAGATGTGTGTATGAAGAAACCTCAGGAATTTAATATTAAGAAAGCAGTACCTATTACCTTGCTATTATTTCTATTATGTTTGATCATTGACAATTCGTTTAAGATTATTTCTGTTGATATGGCAAAGGATTTCCACATTTCGGCGACAACAGTTAGCTGGCAAGCAACCCTAGCTGGCCTTGTGGTTGGGATTGGGGCGGTTGTTTACGCAGCTTTGGCGGATTCCATTAGTATCAGAAAACTTTTTATCGCTGGTATCATTTTAATATGTATCGGTTCAGTCATGGGATATGTTTTCCAACATTCGTTTTTACTCGTTGTTATCTCACGAATGATCCAAACGGCAGGTTTAGCATCAGCTGAAACACTATATGTTATATTTGTAACCAAACATTTGCCTGCAAATGAGCAAAAGAAATTTTTAGGATTAAGTACAAGCAGTTTTGCTCTTTCACAGCTTATAGGTACATTAACTGGAGCTTACGTTTCTACGTACTTCCATTGGACAACGCTGTTTTTAGTTTCTTTAGTAACCCTTTTCACTCTTCCGTTTATTTTAAAATATCTTCCTAAGGAAGAAACGAAAAACAGTAATGTCGATGTATTAGGATTATTTCTCGTGGGAACCATCTCAGCAGCCCTACTACTATATATAACCGATTTCAATTGGATTTACCTTCTCTTGTTTATTGTTGCAATTACATTGTTCCTTATTTATATCAGTAAGAACTCAAAAGCGTTTATTGGAATATCATTCTTCAAAAATAAACAGTTTATCTCCTTGCTTGGCGTTGCCTTTGTAATTTACTCTGTACAGTTAGCGTATATTTTCTTATTTCCGTTCTTACTTGAAAAGATTTATGGTTTGAAGCTCGATACCATTTCTCTATTAATGATTCCAGGCTTTATAGGAGCTACGATCGTCGGAGCTCTTTCTGGAAAAATTGCAAAGTTTCTGGGAAGCAAGCAATGTATTACAATCGCTATGTCGTGTATTGTAGTCAGCTTACTATTAGGAGCATTCTTTATACAAACTTCTGTTGTTGTATTCGTGATCTCCATGGTGTTATTCTCTAGCTCATTTGCATTCATGTATGCACCAATACTTGATTCTTGCATTCGTACGATTGAAAAAGAAAAAGCAGGAACAGCCGTCGGATTTTTTAATTTAACACTGAATGTCGCGATGTCAATCGGAATTGCCTATACAGCAGCTATGATGGACCATTCCGCTATGCGAAACAGCTTCCTAGGAATTACGAGCAATTCGGATGCATCCATGTTTAGTAATATCCTATTCATTCTCGTATTCATTACCCTTTTCAGTTTATCTCTGTACTGGGTATTCGTAGGACGAAAAGCGAATAAATAGATTACGTTTGTAGTTCATAATTAGAACCCTAAAACCAAATGTTTAGGGTTCTTTTTTAAATTAAAATCCCTTTCCATTGTCCTCTTCGATCAGCATTTGGATTTGACAACCGTAGGATTCAGTATCAAACAAATCGTTATATAATTCTATCTCGATAACATTTTTTACGTTCAGATTGTTTTCTTCTATATAGCTTAGTATTTTATTTACGCGTTCCACTTCGTTTTCCTTACGATAAGCCACAGTTACATACCTTCCTTCCGGAAGGATTTGCACATGTGAATCGACTTCTGTGCTTTCGTCCCCTTCAAAACCATGAAGCACATATCGGGGTTCGAGTTCCCCCTCTGCATTCAGGATGTACAGAATGCCTCTCTCCATGGTCATTTTTCTTTGCTGACTCCGTATGATCTTCTCCAACTCTGAATAATACAACAGCTCCTTAAGGCTCCCCGCTTCTCTGCATGGCGCTGTCAACACATAACGCTTCTCAAAAAATTGAATAACGATCTGATCCTGATTCAAGATTTCTTTTGAGGACTCGACACTCTTATTTAAATTATCAATATTTTGAATAACCTCTTTCACTTGTTTCAGATTATTCTCCGCTTCCTTTCTCTTCAGTTGAAGAAATTCGATTAATTTGTCAGTGTTGCTTTCTTTAAAAATTTCCTGAAGTTCTTTAATACTGGTACCAAAAGAACGGCAGCCTTTAATAACGTCTATATAAATAAATTGATCTAAGGAATAATACCGATAGCCTGTCGTGGGATCGATATACCTTGGAACCAGGATGCCCATTTTGTGATAATATCTCAGGGCTTTTATAGATACCTCTTTTATTTTGGTAACTTCACC
>DJUJ01000082.1 GCA_002438345.1 Paenibacillus sp. UBA6285 | reverse complement strand
ATCTGGTGACCTCATAATACGATAGGGCAGGATTGTGGAGTTGTCGTACAGAATTCCATTTATTATTAAATGCAATTTAAGGAGAGAAACTTTGTATACAAGTGAGGGATTAAATTGAGCATATCTGGCAGTTTCACTTTGTTAATTCGTTCTGATCGCCTGAATTTAGACGATATAACGAATAGCATCGGATTAAAACCAACGGGCAGTAAAAGTAAAGGTGAATCAATAAGTAAAGCGTTGAATCAAAATATGAGGGATAATCTTTGGCAATATCAAGTCAAATACGATGAATCAGATAATCCCAATAATGTATTAGACGAATTTCTTTCCTTACTGACCACTAAGTCAGAATTTATTCAAAAAGCATCAAAGGAGTATGAGGTATATCTTACATGGTTTCTTCAATCCGATTATGCCCAAATAGGTGTGGTACTGGAGCCTGATGTGCTAAAGAAATTGGCAGACCTTAAATTGCAATTTGAACTACATATTCTTTCATGGGGTGGCGTTGAAGACTAAGGTTTGTTGTGCTAACGGGTAACAGTAGGTTCAAGTAATCGATGAGACGAAGAGGGGGAAACCGAAATGAAGACGATCAAGCGCATGATGGACCACCTGTACTGGGCGGACGGACGCATCTTGGACGCGCTCGAGGAGAGTGAGACGAAGAACAAGGACCTTTTGAAGCTGGTTCGGCACGTCGCGGTCGCGGAACGAGTCTGGCTGTCCCGATTGCAGGGCAAGGGCAGCGCGCAATATTCGTTGTGGGAGGAAGCGGAAGACCTGACGGCGATCCGGACGATGTTCGAAGAGAACGCCGAGCAATATCGCGTCTATATCGAAGAGCTCGAGGAATCCGAGTTGGACGAGATGGTCGACTATGCGAACCAGAGCGGGGTTCCGTTCCGAACGTCTGTCCGGGACATNNCTTACATGGGCAATATCACCGGGGACAGATCAACCGGGTATTTCGGATCGAATCGGCAGAGCCCGTCCAAGTCGATTACATCACGTTCGCGAGGCTCTAACGGGGCCTAATAATCACCATCACTCGGAATGGGATTGGCATTGACCTAACGGGAAACGCTAGTTTAATATCGCAGTCTTAAAACCTTCCATTAGAAGCAAACTAGTAATAATTGCTCTGTTGGGAGGTTTTATTATGATTTTAAGCGATTTATGGTGTCAATATGAAGCAGATAAACGAATTCAGGGGTTTAGTCCGAATACATTGAAAGCATATGCCTTACAGCTCAAGATGCTGATATCGGAACTCGGTGACTTAGATATTTCTGACATAACCTTGAATATGCTGAAGGAATATTTAGCTTAGCAGTCTGATCGATTGAAACCAAGCAGTCTTGGACATCGCATCCGTTTTGTACGTTCACTTTTCCGTTTCGCTTATGAAGAAACGTACCTACCTTCAAATCCATCACTTAAATTACGCGAACCAAAAATGGATAAACGTATTCCAAAATTTTTAATGGAGGAAGATATTATCCATTTGAAAATCTCATGCCAGACACTAAGGGAAAACGCTCTGCTTGAGTTCCTGTACAGCACGGGTTGCCGAATTGGAGAGGTGGAGAAAATCAACATTGAGGATCTGAACTGGGAGAACTGCTCAGCTATTGTAAATGGTAAGGGTTCAAAGCAGAGAGAGGTTTACTTCACCACCGAGTGTAAAGTATGGTTGAAGAAGTACTTAGCCAGTCGTGAGGACTCATGTAAAGCCCTATTTGTAACGGATACAAATCGGGTTAAACGAATGGCCATCCCAACACTGAGATGGGTATTAAAGCGGCTTGCAGACCGTGGAGATATCGAAGCAAATAAATATCCCCATCGCTTCCGTCATACCTATGCATGCCAGCTCCTGGATAACGGAGCACCTTTAGATTTCATTCAAGGCATGCTGGGCCATGAAAAAGCATCAAGCACACAGATATATGCTCAGTTGCGTGGTGAACGCCAGCGAGAACTTTATCGTTGGTTCTTTTAGATCGGAGTACGGTAGCATTATAAAGCAGAATGTATCTTTAAAGGAGACATAGAACTTGGAGAGCAGACTAACCCCTAAACAACAAAAACGACAGCAAGAGCGGGAACTAATTGAGGAGTATCACAAATATGTAACTGAAGAAAACCTGGAACCCTTGTATCAATCTTTTATGAATTGGAAATCAGGTTCGCTACCCTATTTCGAACTCACAGAGCTAATCCATCAATTCCATAAGAAGAATCAGGAGATCTATAAAGACTTCAACTACACAGATCATAAAGACCTCCTTTTACTTGCCAAAATGAAATTGGGTCGATTAACTGAGAAGGATTTTAATGAAAATAAACGGCTACTGGAACGAATGGAATATGAAGACAAAACCTAGAACTACAAGGGACAAATCGCGAGTATCCGCTCCCTGGTTTCTTTAAGCTATTGGGCGGGATAATTCAGTATATGTTCATAAGTTCATTGCCGAATTATGTAGTTCTATTTTTACATTCGTAATAGATTATGATGGTATATTTTCCTTTTCAATAAAATCAATATGATTTCAAGGGAGTGGAACTATGTTAGTACCACAGCTATATTTGAATGGCGCTTGTTTCGAAGCTATCGAACTTTATAAAAAAGCCTTTAAAACCGAAACTGATTCAATCATGTACGACACTCAAAAAGATCCTGAAAAATTCGTCATTCACGCGGAAATGCATATTCTTGGAACTAGATTGATGCTCAGTGACTTCGGAGGAGCTAAGGAGTCCTCATCTGATTCCACTATGGAAATTGTCGCTATTTTTGAAAATGAGGAAATGTTAAAAGAGGCCTATCGAATAATAAATGATGGCAGCAAAACAATTACTCCAATAGGCCCAATATTTTTCAGTCCATGTTTAGTCTCATTTATTGATAAGTTTGGCGTTAGATGGTGTTTTATGGTATAAGTGTAGCTAAAAATATGATTGAGCTAACGGGACACTTATAGTTGAATGACAGACATTGATGAGCAGGTACTACGGTATCCTGCTCATTTCATTAAGCTATACCAGCTAATAGCTTGTCAAGATTACCAGTAAAGTGAAGC
>DJUJ01000021.1:2869-4650 GCA_002438345.1 Paenibacillus sp. UBA6285 | reverse complement strand
AATTTTCATGGGAGTTCAATCAGAAGGGTAACAAGCTGGTGAATTATTTTCAATGTTCCAAGAAATAATCGTCGCACTATCTCGACCTTTGCCAACGTGGACTGCTGTTAGCAATTCTTGAACACATGTGTCTAAAGAAGATTCAAATTGAGATTTTAAGCATTCATATATATTTCTCGGATTGTTGTAATGACATTCTCCGAACTCTAAAAGACCATCAGTAGTCATAAGAATCATGTTTTTCCCAGGACGAAGTTCACGTAATCCAGTGGTATAACAAGGTATCCCATAATTAAATGCACTCTGATTTCCAATCCATTCGTAAAAGTTCCTTTGGTTCATGGCAAACTGACCCATTTTTTGCAGTTCTTCATGAAGGAGGTAAAGTACACAGTCGCCTATATTTAGCCACCATAAATATGGTCCTTTTCTAACGCAGATTAGACAAGAAGTTTCTCCGACAATGTCTTTGCATTGGTTAATGAAATCATGTGAACTGAATAAGTTTACAATCAATTGTCTTATTGTTTCAAACACATATTCAGTACATGTTAGTAAACCTTCATGAATTTCATGCATTATTGATTCTAAGCTACGTATTACTAATTCGGCACTTTGTGCGGTATTATGGGCATCTAAAANNCAGCTATTATCCTCACTACGCCAAATAAGAGCCCCGTCCTCATTTTTGTTGGCACCAGAAGAAGTATTTCCTCCGTATAAGCCAATAGTGATGTCTTTATAATTTGTTACAAAGGGGGCATCTAAGTGCTTATCTACATCACCTAACCAAACAAATTGACTAATTTTCACAATTTTCACCTACCAACTGAAGTATTTATTGTTACTAAAGCCATTAGTTCAACAAGGCCGCCGTGAAGGTCCACGGCAGCCTTGGCTAGGTGTCTTTGAACAAACGTTTTCCGTCAGCTCTATGCTTTCGAGTAGTAAAGACTTGCTAAGTTTCGTAATTGCCGAAAAATGTGAAGTAACTTATAGTTTAATTTATCAAATTCTTTCATGAGATCTACGGCGTTTCTAGAATATTTACTTTGTATATAGAACCTGCTGCAGGTATAAAAAAGGGACCCTACTAATTCTTAAACCATTTCTTCTTTATGAGTCGATTCCTTGTAGGCATCCAATGTTGTATGAAGATGTTGAATCAAGTCGTGATCAATCAAAGCATTGCATTGCATTCCCATCCCCGCCTCTGTTCCCCCTTAACTTCACATAAAGGTCTATACATATTTCCTTTAGCTCCTTCTCCAAGTTAGGTTCCACATGATCCCTCCATTGAAATTATTTCTTATGTCTATCTTACCATTGACTGGAACTAATCTGCCCGTTACTTCAATATAAAAAGCAGATTGCATTAGCAGTCTGCTCTTTACGCTATCGTTCTCCGTTAGATCTATAGTTTGATCGATCTAAAGACGTCTATTTCTCTTTTCATCTAAATATATATCGAGCGCTGCTATCGCTCTGATTAATAACTTTATGATTAAATACAGTGTATATAATCCAAGCAAAATGAAAAGTCCGTAAACAATAAAAAGGAGCATTGGCAAAAACATCGATAACATTGTAGAAGAACCCATATTCCATCTCCTTTAAACGAAATTTATGTGAGCAATGACTAATAATCGGGAACAGTTAACTCTTTCCAAGGACCAACCTCATATTACCATAATTGGAACTATCCTGCTCGTTAGTTAAACAAAGGCAGCCGATCCATTGACCGGCTACCTTTGTGTCGTTATTGAGCTATCGTTTCCCGT
>DJUJ01000021.1:0-2611 GCA_002438345.1 Paenibacillus sp. UBA6285 | reverse complement strand
TTAAAAAAGTGTTATTCTGGGTCTGCTTTATTATGCTCTTTTTCAGGTTATGAGCTAATTTAATTTTCATGGGAGCTTAACCAACTGTAGTGTGGTTTCTACTGTTACATTGTCTTGTTAAAGATTTATTGGTCTTTCCGCATCAGTTGAATACTCATCCATATGCATTTAATCTTTCGAGTTTTATGATTCCGCTATGAGCCCCTTTACCTTTGATTCAAAGATATCCCATCTAGTATCATATCCTACATTATAGTTCCACCCGCTTGAACGGAGCTTCTCGCCTAAATAAATGTAATCGGTTCGTTGCTTATCGGTTAGGCTAACCGCTAAGGTTTCGTCACCAACCTTGAACTCTTTCAAGTAATCATATAGCTTCCAAAGAATATCTTCCTTATCATCATCTCTTTCCATTCCAGTGTGTAAGATAACTGAATCAATAGCATCATCTAATTTTTGAGTAACAAGAGGTTCGTTATCCCAATTATTATCTATTTGATACTGTATTGTTGCTTCTAGTTGGGTTAGATCTCGGTAAATGTACGCATTTAATAACTCATATTTCAATTCTTGATTTTTATTGACACGGTTATGATTCAAAAATAAAGCCACATTCACGAATAGTGATACTACTAAGATTACTTTAATCCAGTCTTCTTTCCTCATACTTTCCTTCCTCCAATCCCTACCTTCTTATTAAGTTAACCTTACTTTGGCATTCAGTTCATACTGTTGCCGTTAGCGCAATGACTGCAACCAAACCACATGCCATCATGATACCACATATTGGAATTATTCTGCCCGTTAGCCATACATGTCGCACACGCGACATCACAGATTATAGAAGTAATTGCGTTCTTCCATGGGAGCTTAACAACAGAAGAAGCAGCTGTCGCGGCGGCAAACTGCTCCCAGGGTCTCTGGACTAACGTCTTCGTTAGGTTAACGAAGTATTTGTGGTTTTGAACTCCCATTTCAGTTTATTTATGCCAAAAAACGCCATATGCCTTTGTTATGCAAAGGTCATACCATTGATTGCCTTTGCGTTTTGTAACTCTCTTTCTACCGCTTTTTTTGGATAGCCCAGATCGAAAAGCTTAACCATTTTCACAGCCGTTTCGATACGCGTCAAACTTCAACTCGGTTCTCCTTGGCGATCAAGGACCGTAAGCGACGATGTAGGAATGCATTGTTATCAGAAGATCTCGACTTCTTCGAATTATCTAAGGGGATATTCAAATTTAATTGGATCTTTTATCAATTCTTCTTTGAAACAGTAGTTATGATCTGCTCCCACAATACAAAGAATTCTTTTATCTGGATTTGATTTTATTGCTTTTCTTACTCTTTGAATCATTATTTGATTTCTTACTATCCACCGAAAATTCTGTGCTTCAGGATTTAATTGATAATACCATTCATATTTCTTTTTCGTTATTTCATCAAATTTTTTCGAATTGAATGGAATGTTACCATATGAATGAGTGTTCATTTGCTTTGAAAACCATTCATCATCCATTGCTTCAAGTTCTTTTCGCTTCTCTTCTGGATATTTATTAAACGGATCAAAATCATTCCAGACATCTAATTCAAACCAATCGATAGGAATAAATTCTATATTCTGCACTTCACATAGAGGGAAAATTAATTCCCAATATTCACCTGCTGGTTCACCCCAATAACCGTTATCATTCTTATCTTTCATATACTTAATCCAGCTTAGTGGGTGTACTTCTCCACAGATGATATCTGGGTTGAATTCCTTTATTAGTTCTTGATAGAGTTCGAGAGTACAATTGTATTGCTCTCTTAATTTTTCATTATGAATGGTTCCTAATAATCCAACGAAGGTCATTATGTTCTCCTTTTTGAATATTGATTTAGATACTTTCTGATAACGTTCTTGCATTCACGAACCCTTACCAGCTTAAGCTCCGAAGGAGCGGGCTGCGCTTGCGCAGTGAGCCGGTGCAGGGTTGTCCGCTAAATGTGCTTCCCCGAAATGTCTCTCGCGGACGGACTGAGGGCGTATAGCCCGATGCGTGAATGTTGTGTTATATGACNNAACCTACAATTCTTTTTCCTTGTCCCTAAGATTAAACTTCTTCCTTTTGAGCTGAAACAAGGATACTAAGACCGCCCTGTTGACCATAATCCCACATTTTAACCCAAGGATATGTATGTTCTGGTAATACGAATGTTCTGGCTTGCAATGGTTTGATAACATTCATCCACAAGTTACTCCCGATAATTCCGTTGCAGGATGAATTTTAATATCCCTACCTGTATCGTTGTAATAAACAAATTTCATGTCTATTCTCCTTGGCATATTTTCAAATCAGATTTTAAACTATTTTTTCTACTTAGAATATTTCTGTTTTTATTTTGAAATTAACATTGTTCTTTGGAGTAGCCGACCGAGGAGCGACAGCGACGATGCTGAAATGCAATGTTATGTGTTGTTATCGCCTTCTATGAATACTCTTTTAAAATCTATTAATACGTATCGTCAATTCTTATATATCCATTCTTTTGTTCTCTAGTCCTTTGAAATATTCCTGATTTGTCGTTCTAAAACCTGAGTTAAGTATTCGGTGACCCGTTGGATTAT
>DJUJ01000013.1:7774-12356 GCA_002438345.1 Paenibacillus sp. UBA6285 | reverse complement strand
ATTTAATTTTCATGGGAGTTCAATAACAGCCAATTATAATTTTTTTCTTTTGTATTCTTTCAATAAATATCCAAGTGTAATAAATTAACCAAAAAACAATAGGAACTAATAACACATAAGATCTCTTATTTGCTGGAAGAAAGTAACATAAATATAGCACAATTATTAGCATTGGCGGCATTAAAATAAAATATTTCTTTTTATGCACATTCATCCCCTCCCTTTTGTTTAATATTAACAAAAATACCACCCTCTTGTTCAACTAAACTGCCAGTTAACGCAACACGGCTGCCGATTCATGCCGGCAGCCGCGTCTTATTTATTAAGCTATCGTTTCCTGATAACTTTAACAAAATATTTCATTTTCTTGTGATTAATTTGAAGCTAGCTTTGATTCATGAACATGATTGTGGAAATGCCATTTTTCCGATGCGGATCAGGCACTTTTAACATGCCGATGTCGACTAAATGTTTGAGTACGAAGGCAAGTATTGTTCCTGACGCCATGCAGTTCTGTGACCAGTAACGCACATATTTATGCGCATGATCTGGTTGTCCATCGAGGTTCACTTGATAAACAGCTTGATCCAATTTCGTGGCAGCTTCTTTGATTCGTTCGGACGGTTGCGGAATCACCGCATGCAGTCGTGCTCCTGTTTGCTTATCCTTGCAATAAACAATGTTAACTTCAAGGTCAGATTCCGTTCGCAGCAAATATTGTTTGTCGAAAAGACGGCGATAGGCGTCAATGTTCACATCGTTTTGCGGTAAATCTCCATTGATCACATGCATCAGACTGATGAAATCCGAACTCAGATTGTCTCGCCAACTGTCCTGTCTGCCGCACCACCACGTATCGACCTGCCATGCCTTTAGTGTAAGCTCATCGGAATCCCGATTCATATCTCCACTATAATAATATTGTTTAGGATCAAAACTGACGTCAAATTCTCTGTGGATCGTTGCATGAGCGGCGTAATGGCCGCCATCTTTGCGGCTGACGGAAACCTCTTCATGGCTAACCCTATTGAGTTCTTTGAAGCTCAATTGATTACCAGCATACGGAATGAGGCTCCACAACAGTAGATTGACATCGCCGCCTGGAATGTAGACACCCGTCTCTTGGAACACTTCATCCATCGGGNNTTGAACAATGGGTACAGTACCTCGCTTTTCATCGGGGACGGATCATCAATGTACATATTGGTACGATATTTTCTACCCGGTAATTTATCCATAAAACCATATTCTTCCAGTAGTTCGATTTCATCCTCGATAAATACAGGTGAAATGCCCAGTTCTTCGGCGATTTCATTAACCGTGAGCGGCTTGTGATAAGTTGAGAAAGCGATGTTTTGTCTGATCGCCGTCGCTAAAAAGTCGGCGGTGTCGCCTTTGGTTCCTGGGGATCCGTTATGCCCTAAACCTGTCATGCGAATCGGATTGATGCCGAGATTACCCATCGATCGAATTGTGTTCATCTTATGTTTCAGCTCCTTTTTCGCTTCGAATAAGTGCCATTTGATCGTGCCGCTAGAAAGACCCATCTCAGCCGCGATTTCGCTAATTTTCATTCGACCGTAATAGTACTTGACAACGATTTCCCGTTGCTGGTGAGATAAAAAAGCTATTTCCCGCCGCAATGCACCAGCCGTTTCTTGACGGATGATCTCGTCGAAGCCCACGTCTCTGGACATCACATCATAGTCATCAATCCGCATTTGGTTGGAAGCTTTTACTTTCTCGCCTACGAATCTCGCCCACACATAATGCGCAATTTTAAAGACGTAGCTGTTCAGATCCAGTAACTCTGTCTTTTTGAGAAGCGCTTGGTATACTTCCAGCGTAATTCTTCCCGCCAGCTCCTCAGCTTCGGCGATCTTTCCCGTTTTGTTCAAAGCAAAACCATATAGCGGCTTGATGTAATCCTTGATGACACGGTCAGCATGTTGTTTATTCATGTTCTAAAACCCCTTCTTATCGGTGGCACTCAAATATATACTGCAGCGAAAACGAAAAAGGTTGGGTAGGTTAGGAAAAAAATATTAAACATTTATTCAACTATCCTGCCAAATAGCTTAATAAAACAAGGAGCAGCTGCCGCGGCAATCTACTCCTTGTTTCGATTAACTAACCTTTCCCGTTAAACGAATAAAGTCTATAACATCATATTAGCCCTTAGGAAACGCTCGGTCTCATTAATTGTTCTTTCGTAAGGTATATTTTCATGCTGGCCAAAGTTAAAAAATCCATGACCCATACCGTCAAACGAAATCAGTGTACAGTCGTTATCTCTCTGTTTCATCTTCTCCACGAAGTCTTTAACTGTTTCATGTCGAACATTCTCATCCAATGTACCATGGAATAATATAGACGGCGGCAAATCACTTCTAACATGTTGTATAAGCGAAGCATGAGAGAGTTCTTCTGCTAAGCTTGGGAACATTGTAATAAGTTGGATAGTGTCCACTCCACCGTTAAAAACAACTACAGCATTTGGAACACAACTAATTGCTAAGTCATCAGAATTATCATTAAATTGTTCCAGCATCGCACAGCAAAGGCTTAAATAACCACCAGCAGAGGCACCTGCTACTGTAATTTTATTAGGGTCAATTCCTAATGAACTTGATTTGTTTCGGACCCATCTAATTGCTGATTTCGCATGAAGTATACAATCGATTGGTGAAAATAATCCTTCAACTTGAAGCGGTCGATATTCAACACAAATTGATAAATAACCTAGTGAAGCAAAATGATTGGCGTGGTTTTGAAATTGATTCGGTGTGACTTTATTGGTTGAAAATCCCGCACCATGAAAAAACAGAATTGCAGGTCGCACCTTCATAAACTCGGGATTTGCGTATATAAACAACTTTAACTGACCGTGCTCTAGCGTAGTTTTATACAATTGCTCTTCAACAGGAAAACTAACCAATCGTCTCACCTTCCTCAATGGTGTATTGGGAAATCCTCCGTTCCCAGTCTAGCTCTATATTTGGTATCTCATCACATAAAAAAGACCGTTCCGGTCTTTAGTGCAACTTAGAACACCCCATCTCATGTTACAATACAACCTGTACTCATATTTTACGAAGGCGGTTGATACTGTTGATTTACATCATCAAATTTGTATACAGCTTTGTGCTTCCTCCAGGCCTATTCATCATTCTTCTGCTCGGTCTTGTCATTTGGTTATGGAAAAAGAATCGTCGTCCAGCACTTGTTCTGCTTGGCGTTACACTGCTTATGTATTTCTCCATGACTCCTTTAGTCAGTGATGCGTTAATCGGAGGTTTAGAACAAAAATATCCACAACCGGATACATTGCAAGGAGATGTCATCGTCGTGCTTGGTGGAGGCGCAAGCTCTGGGACACCGGATATTGATGGCGAGGGCAACTTANNCGAATCGGCTAATTACAGCTGTACGACTACATAATGCCAGTGGTTTACCCATCCTATTCTCTGGTGGACAAGTCTTCTCTGACAGCGGTAATGAAGCGGATATCGCCAAAAGACAACTGCTCGGACTAGGCATCTCCGAAGCGGATATCCTGACCGACAATCAATCCCTCAACACGGAGCAGAATGCTGTAAATACCGCCGCAATCCTACAAGCGAAAGGACTTAAGCGTCCTGTTCTAGTCACTTCTGGCTTTCATATGCCCCGTGCGATGCAGCACTTCAAGAATGCAGGGCTAACAGCGCAAGCTTATCCTACTGATTATATCGCCAGCGCTGAATTTTCGCTGCAACCCTCAAAGTTCACTCCTTCGCCAGGAGCAATCTCCACTACAGGCACAGCCTTGAAGGAGTATTTAGGTCTTCTTGTTGCTCATCTATTTAATTAGATCTGTGAATTTTGCATTTATTACCCCAGCAAGAACCTGCGGTGATACGTCCATTTGCTGACCAATCTTTCCAGCACTGACGGCTATCGTTTCCAGCCCTTCCGCGCTGATGTCAATGAACGTTGGATATAGCTTTTTCATACCGACTGGTGAACATCCACCACGGATATAACCTGTCCACTTCTGCAAATCCTTCACTGGCAACATCTCAATCTTTTCNNCCTTGGCCGCCTTTTTTAGATCAAGCTCTTCGGCAACTGGAATTACAAACACATAAAGATTTGCTCCACTATGAGCGACCAAAGTTTTAAAAACCGTCTCTGCCGCCTTTCCAATCTTCTCCGCAACTGCCGTACCATGGATTAGTCCATCCTCGTTGTCATAAACAAACACTTCATATCCAATTTTCTTCGCATCTAGAATTCGCATCGCGTTGGTTTTGGTTACTGCCATATCTGATCTACCTCTCTATAATCTATTCGATATTTTATGGTCAAAGAGGCCCCAAAGCCAACATGGCTCACAGGACCTCTTATTGCTGCGTTCCCATTAATCTCTGGGATAATTAACTTGCATAATATCCATAAACGGAACTTTTTCGATACCTTCGTTTTTACTGATGTGTACTTTTCCAGTCCGCGAGTCCATTTCTACAATCGTTCCGCGCACCTGTTCTTCTTTTCCCCATACGGTCAATAAAATCTCAGAACCTTCTTGCTTGGCTTCAAC
>DJUJ01000013.1:2098-7743 GCA_002438345.1 Paenibacillus sp. UBA6285 | reverse complement strand
TTCGGCGTCCTTATAAGGACGCAAAGCATATATGCTAGAAATATAAGAACATATAGATGCAAAGCGTATACTTTCTTATATTTTAAAATACTAAGTATGAATGCTCTCGTTTATTATAACATGTTTCAGTTTAAGGCTCGAACCCCTTCTGGCTCAAGAAAAGCTCATTTTCATTAAAAACACTCCGGAGTCCATCGTACACCCTACGATATGCCGCTGGATCATACCAATCTTCTAGCTGCAGCTCTTCATAAAGGGAATAAATGCCTAATCTCCGTGTACGTTTGCCCCCACTGCCATCTCCCATAAAATAATCGTCGATACAGACTCTATCCACCAAACCCCTTAGGATCTCTGGAAAAGACGCGCTGCTTGGCAATACCGGAGCGATTGTAGCCTGAACAGGAATACCTGCTTCACGCAGTAATTGCAGTGTCTTTAATCTTGCAGAAATGGGCGGAGCATTGGGTGTGAATTTTTGGCGAATATCTTCACGGTCTGTCTCTACTGTCATGCTCACGCGAACCTTACCTTCTAAGCGTAATAGTAAATCCATATCTCTGCGTACGAGCGGACTACGCGTCTGCACGAACAGAAAATCAGGCGGGTTCTCTAACATAACCTCCAGCAAAGCTCTTGTTACCTGCTCCTTGAGCTCAATCGGTTGGTACGGATCTGTACTTGACGACATAAAGATGGAGACCGGTCCCTTAGACTTAGCTTTCTGGAGTTCTTTGCGTAAAATAGCTGCTGCTTCTTGTTTGACATCTACCCATGTTCCCCATTCCTCTTTGCGAAATAGCGAAACGGGCATTTGACGCACATAACAAAAGGAACAAGCATAAGTGCAGCCGGTATATGGATTTAAGGAATGACTGTAACCGTTCAGATAACCCGTCCCTTTATTTAGTAAGGTCTTTGGGGTTTTGTACTGGATCTCATGGTTCATAATTCTTGAGCAAGCTTTCCACTCTCTAAATTAAGCAGCCTCGTCTTCATCTCTAATCCCCCACGGTAACCAGTTAATGTTCCATTCTTTCCAATTACTCGGTGACAGGGAACCGTAATTAGTATTGGATTCGCACCAATAGCCGCCCCTACCGCGCGTACTGCAGCTGGCTTTTGAATATATGTGGCGATGTCCGAATAAGACCACGTTTGTCCATATGGAATTTCACAAAGTGCTTTCCACACCGTAAGTTGAAATGGAGTCCCATGATAGTCGAAAGGAATACTAAACATCTGCCGTTTCCCTTGCAAATATTCGATCAGTTCCTGTACATATGACGCCATTTTCTCATCGTCCTGCACCAGTTCACTTCCAGGAANNCACATAACTTAATCCTTTCTCTGATGCTGCGATATAGAAACTCCATTCCTTATCAGCTAGCAATGTCCAGTATATGATTGCATTTGGTCTACTCTCCATGTTTTTGTTCCTCCAAAAATAATTCAGAATGATTCGTTAATTCTAATTTGTTAAGCTGACGATACTGCGTTGGGGTGTGCCCCATTTTTTTCTTAAATAAGGTAATAAAATACGAAGTATTTGGCAGACCCACGTGTAATCCAATGTCAGCTACTGCCCGCTCCGTGGTAACCAAATATTCAGATGCCTTATCGATTCTCTTTTGTTGTATATAATCCACTGGAGTGATTCCCAAAACTTTCTTAAAGGTTCGATGTAAATGATAGGGACTGCCATGACACACTTCAGCCAACGTTTCAAGAGTAAGAGGTTCCTGATAATGATTGTCGATATAATCAGTCATTACGGCCACCCATTCCTTATCAGGCAGTCGCTCACCCGTCGGTTTGCATCTTTTACAGGGACGAAATCCAGATTCTAGCGCTTGTTCTGCATTTTGAAAGATACGTGCATTCTCTCGATTAGGTGCTTTGGACTTACAGGAAGGTCGGCAAAAGATTCCAGTAGTCTTCACAGCATAAAAGAATTTATCGTTATAGGCTGGATCATTTTGCAAAATAGCCTGCCATTGCTCCTCGGTCATCTTTTCCACTTCTCCACTCCTATCCATACGCTTCACCTCTAAACCAAGTATACCCCGCTTCAGGGTCATCTGTACTCATTCTAGATTGTAAAAGCAAGATAGTGAAATACAAGAATGGTGAGATTGCTCGTAATTACACTTTGTTTATCGAATCCGCACTTCCTTTGTCAACCGTGCAGGGAGCCGCTTCTAAATAACGAATTACTCATAACATGACTACCTGAACTGGAGGAATCAAAATGGAAATTCTGAAAACAAAGGATGCCGCAGAGCTGCTGTCTGTTAGCCAAACAACGATCAAACGTTGGGCTGCTATGTTCCCTGATTTTTTTCCAAAGGACCGATTTGGCCACTATACATTCTCAGAGCAGCAAATCAGCTTGCTTAGTCATATTAAAGATCGCATTAATCACGGAGAACCACTGGAAAGCATGCAATTAACTGTATCGAACGAAAATCAGATGTCCACGTCACCGCAAGATCCACTTCATCCCACAGACGCTGAGCCTATGCAAGATATATTGTCCCGGATTCATTATATTGAACGTACACTCGATCAAAAAGCCGACGAAGTAGTCATGATACAGTTGCTTCAGCAGCGTGAGGAGCTTGAGGATCTGCGCATAATGATCAAACAATTAGCGGCATCCCTAGAACCAATGCAAGTTACAAAAGGCAACGCCTTCACGTCTAATGAAGCTTCCCATCCCGTTACAACTACAAGGTTACCCTCTCCACCAAGGAAGCGTGGTTTATTACGCTCATTCTTTTTCCTGTAAGCCTGAAACGCAAAAGAACCTACTTCTAACCATCGTTGAAGTAGGTTCTTCAAAAATATTGTAGGAGACGGATGACCAAGTCAGGGCTTGATGTTTAGGAAATCCCCTACTCTTTATGCAATAAAGTTGCGCCTGCGATCCCCGGATGCGTCATTTCGTAAGGGTCCAGAATCAGATTCAGCTCTTCTTCGGATAGCACATTATACTTAAGGCACAATTCCCGTACAGACTCTCCTGTCAAAATCGCCTCACGAGCAATACGAGAAACCACTTCGTAGCCCAAATGTGGGTTAACCGCGGTAATGATTCCGACACTCCGTTCCACATCCCGCTCTAGCTTCTCTTTATTGGCTTCAATACCAGCCAGACAGAAGTCTGTGAAGACTTGGAAGGAGTTGTTCATGATGCTGATGGACTGAATGAGATTGAACACTAGCACAGGCTCCATAACATTTAGCTCCAGTTGACCTGCTTGGGAAGCCAGACAGATCGTATGGTCATTCCCTATCACTTGAAAAGCCACCTGATTGATAACCTCAGCCATAACTGGGTTTACTTTTCCTGGCATGATAGAAGATCCAGGTTGGCGAGCTGGCAGTGAAATCTCATTAAATCCAGTCCGTGGGCCGGAGGCCATAAGCCGCAGATCATTGGCGATCTTAGACATGTTCATCATGCATACTTTTAGGGAAGCAGACACTTCTGTATATGCATCTGTATTTTGCGTAGCATCCACAAGATGATCTGCAGTAACTAATGGCAATCCACTTATTTCAGCCAAATGCTCTACAACCACTTCGATATAACGAGGGTCAGCATTTAATCCAGTTCCTACAGCGGTTGCCCCCATATTTACTTCATACAAATGATGACGTGTATGTTCAATACGTTTGATATCTCTCTCAAGTACTCTGCGGTAAGCCTCGAACTCTTGGCCCAGACGAATCGGCACTGCATCTTGTAGATGCGTGCGTCCCATTTTTATAACCGGATCGAATTCCTTGGCTTTGTCTGCAAACACCTCATGCATTCTGCGCATAGTAACAAGTAGTTGTTCCAGCAGAGAAAGCGTCGCAATATGAATAGCCGTCGGGAATGCATCATTTGTAGACTGCGCCATATTCACATGAGAGTTGGGACTCAAATGGCGATAGTCTCCCTTCTCATGACCAAGCAGTTCTAATGCTCGGTTAGCAATGACTTCATTGGCATTCATATTTAACGAGGTACCTGCACCACCCTGTATAGGGTCTACAATAAATTGTTCGTGCCATTGACCTTCGATAATCTCATCCGCTGCTTTAACAACAACTTCTCCAAGCCCACGATAGAGCCTGCCAATTTCCATATTAGCAAGCGCAGCGGCTTTCTTTACGATCCCCATCGCTTTGATTAACTCATTGTGCACTCTATAACCCGTAATTGGAAAATTCTCTACTGCGCGTAATGTCTGAATCCCATAGTATGCGTTCTTATCTACTTGTTTGCTACCTAGAAAATCATTCTCTACACGAAATTCAGTTCCTGTCACAGTAAATCCCTCGCATTCATTGAGTTAGGTTTGATTGGATTTAAGAAAGCGCATTCATTCATTTGTCTCACTTAGATATTAACCTTTATTGTGATCAATGTCTCTCAGAAATTTAGGGATTAATGTAATTAATTACTAATAACATCGCAAAAGCCTTGCCCTTAAAGGAAATCTGATTTTTATTAGGATTAAATTTCCAAATGAAGCGGCAGTGTTGTATACGCAATAATTAGATTCTATTGCACTTCATGCAATCAAATCAGGTGTAATAACAAATTCTGATGCAGGAAATGCATCAGAATGTCATCGGACATTTTGGTACACGGAACTCAATTGGGAAATGAGATATTAACGGATCTTATCGCATATCTACATATAAAAAAAGCCGACCTTAAGGTCGACTCCATCCTAACTTTACTCACAACTATGGTTAGGTCCCACTAAACCGTATAGTTCTCCAAAGAAATCTTTACACCATTCAGCAAAGCTCGCTGTAGCTCTGACTCACCCTCCATACTCAAATGCAATCTATCGCAATTACTGGTGGTATAATGAGCCGCCAATCCGTCTTCCATCTCAAACTGGGGTTCATTATGGGCCATAGCTATTACGAATGCATTCAGTCCGATGATGCCACGCTCTGCAGACTCCTTAACACCGATCGCCTCAACGATCACCCCACCCGGCATCCCTTGAACGGTTACCTCAATGTATCCCGGACGTTCCTGTAGTTGATATGATTGAGATAAATAAATTGCGAAATAGACATCGCCAACCTGACCGAACAATGCATTCGGGTCTTGCATCCACTCACCATGGGGAAGAACACCGATGATCGTATTCTTTTCACCCTGAGGAATGGGGAATAAAGAAATAATGACATTCTTGTGATAGAGGACCTCCATATAACGACTCTGGTGTCGAGGATCTCCCTCATTGTAGCCTTGACCTGGGTGGAAGAAATATAACTGGTTGGCCCCTCCCTCTCCATTCACAGGCAGGGAAAACGCCCAACGGAGCTGCTCATTATCGAATTCCTCTACTCGTTCCCACATCCCACCTGCTGCAAAATCCTCTGTAATATAGGCATAGGAATGAAGCAACGGTTGAGCGTTCGGATCTGCTGGGACTACCTTCTGTGTAATCTTGGTGGCTTCCACTGGCGTCTTGCGATTCATTGCAGCTGTTAAAGCCTCATCTGGTGCTTTATAGAATAGGAGTCCAGTGTATTCCGTGCGTGGCATTGCCTCTGGAAGCTTGAAGTCCCCGAACTGAACATAGTCATGAAGCACATTAGCGTCACCTGGTACATCATGTGGCCAC
>DJUJ01000013.1:0-2075 GCA_002438345.1 Paenibacillus sp. UBA6285 | reverse complement strand
CCACCCTCTAGAATGTGCACCCACCCAAGCTCCACGTAAATAAAACTCTGCTCTTACATTCCAAAGATGGTCAAGCATGTCTTTAAGAGTAGTTATTAAATCCGTATCCTCTGCTGGGACAAGCTCCAAAGCGCAGGTAAACGCTTGTATCCAATGCCAGAACCATGGGAGACTGCCGTATTCTGGCATTCCCTTAGAACGGATGTATGTCAATGTATCCTTCAGGCTTTGCCGACCATCCTCAACTAGCACATCATCTGCAAACATAGTACCAAAAATCAGCTTTGCTGCTGTATATTTCGCTTCATGATGTCCAAAAGTGATTACCGGCTTACGGAAGAAATCACTCCGATAAATGTGCCCAAATGCTGTATTCAGGACAATGCGAAGTTGAGCGTTTAGTGCTCCACCATATCTTTTGCAAAAGTAAACAAGCAAGCTGCCCATAATTTCCACAGGCAACACATGCGGCGAAGCTTCACGTGGAACCGGATTCAATCCAAGCGGCCAGTGCCCGTATAGTTCCGTGCCAGGTTGACGATTCTGTAGCATTAATGTCTCCAGTAGCACATCCTGTGCCTTCTGCTTCGCTTCTTCACGGTCAAAAGGCAATGACAAAGAATCATCTACTGCAGCTGCAAAAAGATACGAGGCATAATAAAAGTTATTTCGCACATCATCGTGGAACCAGAGTCCACTCTCAAGCAGAGGCCGTCTCTGCGCTTCCAGCGCTATACTTATAATGATTTCTTGTTGACGGTCCTGATAAGTACTCTGAATACCCTTCGACTCCAGCATTCAAGTTCAGCCTCCTACATCTCAATTTTCAATAGTATGACAACAAACATATAAATGAGAACTAAGCATTTTAGATCTATTGTGCACATTTTTTGTTCATTTGGCAATTGTTAAAACCTATAAATAAACTAAAGTGAACGACAAATTAAAAACAAACACTTGTAATATGAACATAAATGGAGTAAATTATACCTATACGAACGAAAATAAGCTTGTGAAGGAGATTGAATATTCAATGGAAAGACGTTTCGCATCCCATCCTAATGAAGTTAAGCAGTTTGACACTGAGCGCCTCCGTAAGGAATTCCACATTCCTGTCATTTTTGCACCAGATGAGCTGAAGCTTGTACTTACCCATGAGGATCGTATGATCGTTGGTGGCGCTAATCCTGTTAAGGAAGAAGTTGTACTTACAACAGACCTTAAAGAACTTGGGGTTACTTACTTCTTGGAACGTCGTGAGCTGGGGATCATCAATGTTGGCGGTAAAGGTTCGGTTGTTGTCGATGGTACAGAATATGAAGTAGATTTCAAAGAATGTCTGTATGTCGGTCAAGGTTCTAAAGATGTTATCTTCAAAAGTGCAGACGCTTCCAAGCCCGCCAAATTCTATTTGAATTCTGCGCCTGCTCACCAGTCCTATCCAACTACTAAAACCACTCTGGCCGAATCCGAATCCGGTGCGATGGGCGGTTTGGAGAACTCCAACGAGCGTACAATTCACCGCTTCATTCACACAAATGGCGTACAAAGTGCTCAGCTAGTTATGGGAATGACCCAACTGAAGCCAGGTAGCATGTGGAATACGATGCCAGCTCATACACATCCACGCCGGATGGAAGCTTATTTCTATTTCGATCTTCCGGACGATTCCGTTGTATTCCACTTAATGGGAGAGCCTAATGAAACTCGCCATATCGTAATGCAAAACGAACAAGCGGTTATTTCTCCAAGCTGGTCCATCCACAGTGGTGTTGGTACTCATAACTATACTTTTATCTGGAGTATGGCTGGCGATAATAAAAGATATGATGATATGGACCCCGTATCCATGAAAGAACTACAATAGAGATAAATCAATTACGGAAAGATGAGGCAAGCGGATGAACCCGATACGACGACACGAGATGATTATGGAAGTTATGCTGAACCAAAAAGATGTAACGGTGAATGAGCTGAGCGATAAGCTACAGGTCACAGGAAAAACAATTCGTGAGGATTTAAGCAAGCTGGAGGAGCAAGGACTGATCGTACGAGTACATGGCGGAGCCGTGCTA
>DJUJ01000187.1:95936-97415 GCA_002438345.1 Paenibacillus sp. UBA6285 | reverse complement strand
ATAACCCGTCTACGCCTTATATCAGATATAAGGAAGTGCCCACATCAAACAATCTCAAGCGATTTGAGGTGGAACTAAACAAAGTTCCCTCTGATGTGATGAAACTCGCATTTACACTTACCATTTATGATGGCGAGAAGCGGGGTCAAAGTTTTAGGCAGGTAAATCAGGCCTATTTTCGGATTCTGAATCAAGTGACAGGTGCGGAGCTCCTCCGATGTGATCTTGAAAATCATTTCTCCGTGGAAACGGCTGTTGTGGTAGGAGAATTATATAGATATAACGGTGAATGGAAATTCAGCGCCATTGCCGCGGGTTTTGCTGGTGGTCTAAAGGAACTGTGTAGGAACTTTGGTATAGAAGCGAACGATGAACCGGCGCCGGCACCGGCACCAGTGCCTAAGCCTGCTGATCCGCAGCCAGAGCTTAAACGTCAATCAGCGCCGATAGCGGAGCCTAAGCTTCAGATTCCACCTCCGCCTTCAGCTACACCTTCACCTGTATCACCTCCACCGATCAATCTCAACCTGAAGAAAATCGAACTCAAGAAAAAAGGTGATTCGATTAACCTGAAGAAATCAGCTGGTGGTTTGGGCGAATTGCTAATTAACCTCAACTGGAATCAGAAGCAGGGTGGAGGGCTTTTTAGTCGTAAAAACGGTGTGGATTTAGATCTTGCTTGTCTATATGAACTGAAGAATGGCAGTAAGGGAGTAGTTCAAGCGCTAGGTAATGCTTTTGGCTCGTTAAACCAGCCTCCTTATGTCATGCTTGATGGAGATGATCGGACAGGCTCTGTAACAACTGGTGAGAATCTACGGATTAATGGTAGCAAAATTGCCGAAATTGAACGAATTCTAATTTTTTCTTTTATTTATAAAGGCGTTACCAATTGGTCAGAAGCTGACGGTGTTGTCACGATTACCCAGAGTGGTGGACCCGATATTATTGTCAATATGGACGAGCATAACAATCGCAAAGGCATGTGCGCTATCGCGTTATTCCGGAATGTGAGTAATGAGACATTCAGTGTTGAACGGCTGGTCCAGTATTACAGTGGTCATCGGGAAATTGATGAAGCTTATGGATGGGGACTGCGCTGGGTTGCTGGCAGTAAATAAACGATTTTTTCGGAGGCGCAAGTGTAATGGATTGGTTCGCTGATTTTTTTAGAAATATTAGTGAGAACTACGGTCATTTTTTCTCATGGAGCGATGTGGTAGGTACGCTCTCTGACCCGGTTAGCTGGGGCATTATTGGTAGCTTAGTTCTGCTGGAAGGGCTGCTCTCTGCAGATAATGCGCTTGTGCTCGCNNCCAACAGAAGAAGGCACTCTTTTACGGTATTATAGGAGCTTATGTATTCAGATTTTTGGCTATCGGTCTCGGGACATTTCTTATCAAATTCATGTTGGTTAAGGTTCTCGGTGCAGCCTATCTCTTTTATATCGCTTATAGCGGGTTATTTAAGGGCGGTGGC
>DJUJ01000187.1:74533-95920 GCA_002438345.1 Paenibacillus sp. UBA6285 | reverse complement strand
TTGAATTAATGGATATTGCTTTCAGTATTGATAGTGTCATTGCTGCCTTTGGAGTTAGCAACCAGGTTTGGGTGCTCTTTATGGGTGGTATAATAGGTGTTCTGATGATGCGGGGAGTAGCGCAATTATTCTTGAAGCTTATTGATAAAATCCCAGNNTGCTGCTTTTGCGCTTATTGCCATTATTGCTGGTAAAATGCTCGCAGGCGCTTTTGGATACGAAATGCCACATGTATTATTCTTCTCAATTATTATTCTTGTATTCGGTGGTACGATACTTTACAGCGTACTGCGTAAGAAAAAAGAAGCCCAAAGAAATGCACGATTTTAAAGTTAGTTGAACACCTGCTTTCAGGTAATCGTATATGTTTATAGCGTAGGCCTTCACTTATATATGAGAGAACCGGATAGGGTATAGCTGGTTCTGCCACTCTCTATAGGAGAGGCCTATGTTTGTTTTGCTTGGCTTCGCAAAACTATAAGGGGGAACCATCTTGAGATACTTCGATTACCTGACGAAAGAACAAGAAATAGCATTATTTTATAATCCTCCGATTTCATTTAACCATAATACTACGAGCAAAGATTTGCTTGCTCATGCTGTGGGTGCTGCCCTTTATATGCCGGCAACTCGTGCTAGTGTTCCTGAAGACATTGTGAAGCTTAAAAGTGCAGGACTTGTAACCGTTATTATTGATCTGGAGGATGCAATTGGAGATAACGAGGTTGACCATGCAGAGGAGTCTCTCATCCAGCATCTTATTTTTCTCGCCGCATATGCGGAGAATGAACCAGGTGGGAGTGATAGTCTTCCGCTTCTTTTCATCCGAGTTCGTAATCCAGAGCAGCTGCGGCAGCTGATTACTCGATTAGGATCTTTGGTTACGATGTTAACGGGTTTTGTTTTTCCTAAGTTTTCGGTCGACAACGGAATCCAATATTTTGAGGCGATAGCCGATTACAATAGAACGCGAAGCTACTCAGACCCTGTGCTGTATGGCATGCCAATACTGGAAAGTGCGCCAATTATTTACCGGGAGAGCCGGGTAGAGAGTCTTGTATCTATTCGTAATCTGCTAGGGAACTATCGCGAATATGTGTTAAACGTTAGAATTGGAGCAACAGATTTCTCTAGTTTATTCGGACTGCGTCGTAGTCCTGATATTAGTATCTATGATCTTACCCCTATTCGAGACTGCATATCGGATATTATTAATATTTTTGGTAGAGTGGAAGAGGGGTATGTAATTTCCGGACCAGTCTGGGAATATTTCGCGAATAAAGGACATCGGGTGCTCAGGCCACAGCTACGGCAGACCCCGTTTGAGGATACCTATGGTAAAAGTGGCCGCGACATGCGTAATAGTTACATTTCTAGTAGCATGGATGGGCTTATTCGTGAAGTGATTTTAGATAAGGAAAATGGGATCTTGGGGAAAACGATTATACATCCCTCTCACCTCAGACCTGTTCAGGCCATGTATACGGTAATGCACGAGGAATATGTTGACGCCTGCAGTATCGTAGAGAGTAATGATGGTAGCCTTGGAGTCTTCAAGAGTCAATATTCTAATAAGATGAATGAAATCAAGCCACATTTGAACTGGGCAAAACGGATTTTATTACGATCACAAATATACGNNAACAGCATTTTGTCGGATTATTACCCGAAAACGAATTTACACACGTATAACATAGTCGAGAACCTGCAGGTCGCGGTTACCGAAACATCTAACCCTTTTCATATGCCTGTGGATGCTTTATTCTCCATGGCGGCCCGAATTAATAAGAAGCGCTCTTTTCTATTCGTCAGCAAGGTACTTGGTAAACATATCCCAGTCAATCCATACACCCCGCTATTAAGTGGGGCTGCACTGGGACTGCTGTTATATCAGGAGATGAATGGTGATTCTGCGGATAATGATTGTATGAAAGACTTATTGGATAAAGCTGTACACGGACTGATCCACCCTGAGTCTGCCAAGGAAGCCTATCAGCATTTGTTAGCCGCGCGGCTAGTTCTTCCTAGGCCCGTTGTCTTTATTGGTTTTGCAGAAACGGCAACTGCACTGGGTCACAGTGTGTACAACATGTTTGCTGACGCAGCATCATATATTCATACTACTCGTGAACAAATCATCGATTTGGAGTCTATTGTTAGCTTTGAAGAGGAGCATTCACATGCGGTTGACCATCTATGTTACGCCTTGAACGCTGAACTGTTATCAGGGACTGAGCCGATTATATTGGTGGATGATGAGATTACAACGGGGAATACAGCAATTAATACGATCCGTGATATTCAGTCCAAATTCCCTCGGGAGGAATATGTAGTCGTTTCTATTTTGGATTGGAGGAGCGGCAATAATCTTCACACCTATAGCGAGTTAGAACAGGAACTGGGGATTCGGATTAAGTCCTTGTGTCTGCTTCAAGGTAGTATTGAAGTAAAAGGCACGCCTTCGCTTCATGCTAGGAATGACAAAGATTTGTTATCTTCTTCAGTGGAATCCGAAGTGGTGACAACCTATGTGGTGGACGGTTTAGAACGTTTGCAGGTGACATCCATAGATTCATATGGTGACACCAACTCATCTCCTTATGTGAAATACAGCGGGCGTTTCGGACTGGAGTCGCTGAATAATGATGATCTTGATGTAGGCGTAACCCGGATAGCTGCACAGCTAAGAGAACTACGAGGGGTAGATTCTAGGACTCTAGTGATGGGTGTAGGGGAATTTATGTATCTTCCTATGCGGATAGCGGCTGAGATGGGGGAAGGCATTTCCTATCAGTCCTCTACTCGTAGTCCAATCCACCCTGAGCGTCGACCAGATTACGGGGTGCACAGTGCTGCCGCATATCCTTCAGCTGGCGATCCGGAAGTTACAAACTTTATTTATAATGTGGACCCTGATCAGTATGATGATATATTCGTGCTGATTGAGCGTGATGTACCGCATGAGCGAATGAAACCGATGCTTGATATACTGAAGAAACTGGCCCGCCATAAAGTGCATCTTATTGTACTGACTCCTGAAGGAAGAAGTGGAGGCCTAGAGTATGAAGAGAACAAGTAATCATAAAGTCATGGACAAAAAAATAGCAGAACCGGTTCCGCTAGGTAGCTATCCACCGTCAGATGTTACGTTTCTGCTCAAGGATCTTAGTAATGTTTCGCTGGAGCTGGCGACGGAAGAAAGGGAGGAAGCTATTCAATCGGGTGTCCATTATTCTGAGATGCTGCCCGTTGAATATCAGCCTACCGAGCAGTATATTGAATTGTTTCATGAGACGCTGCAGCAATCGGCTAAGAAGGTAGCTTTAGCTGTTGCCATTGTTTCTGAAATGATTGTCGCAAGAAGAGGGCTAGGAAGTGTGCTTGTCTCTTTAGCTAGAGCAGGAACACCAGTTGGTATACTCATTAAGCGTTATATAGCAGAGAGATACGGAGTAGATCTACCGCACTATAGTATTTCTATTATTCGGGGCAAAGGTATAGATGAGAATGCGATACTCTACATTCTGCAGAAGCATGGACTTGATGCTGACTTGCAGTTTGTAGATGGATGGACAGGAAAAGGGGCTATCCGTGGGGTGCTGATTGATTCTTGCAACAGCCTCTATGAGAAGTATGGTATTCGATTAAATGATGATCTTGCTGTGTTGGCCGATCCGGGAAACTGTGCAGGTACGTTTGGGACTCGAGAAGACTATCTCATTCCTAGCGCCTGCTTAAATTCTACCGTATCAGGGCTTATGAGCCGAACGGTGTTACACGCTGATCTCATTGGTCCTGAAGAGTTTCATGGTTCAAAGTTTTATAAGGAGTGGTTGGATGCGGACGAGTCCAATGTATTCATTGATACAATTTGCCCGTATTTTCCTTCCGTAGTAGCAGAAGCGAAGAGCGCTTGCGAACAGATGCTGGAGCATCCGCCAGAAATCACTTGGCAGGGTCTTCGTGATATTCAGAGTATTCAGGAGACTTTCGGCATAGATAATATTAATCTGATAAAACCGGGGGTTGGTGAAACAACCCGTGTACTACTGCGCAGAGTACCCTGGAAAATTCTTGTCGATACTATGGATAATCCGAATCTAAGGCATATTCTTCTCTTAGCGAAGGACCGAGGCGTTCCAGTTGAGATATTTCCTGGAATGACGTACTCCTGTTGCGGAATAATTAAACCGCTGAAAGGGGAGACAGAATGATATATGCTAGTGATCTAGATCGTACTTTGATCTATTCTTTAGGTGCAATTGGTGTTCCTGAGAATACTCCGGGTCTAATTCCGGCGGAAATCATAGAGGGAAAGACAAGATCCTATATTTCGCAGCAGGCATTGAATCAGCTGTTGGATCTTACCGCACGGGTTATTTTTATCCCGGTTACTACGCGTACGATACAACAATATAAGCGTATTAATCTGTTTCAGGAAACGGTCATACCTGACTATGCGGTTACAAGCAATGGGGGAAATATCCTAATCGGTGGTGTTGTCGATAAGGAATGGAGAGAATCAATCGGTAGATTGGTAGCTCGTCACTCTGCTGGGGCTGAAGAAGTTAGATCATATATCAAAGCTGTTGTACGTGAGGATTGGATTATTAGCGAGCATTATTGTGATGATCTATTCTATTCCTTCATGGTTTATCGGGATCAGTTGCCTCTAGATGAAATCACCAATCTATCAGATCGGCTCTACAACCTCGGCTGGAGAGTTTCTTTACAAGGCCGCAAACTGTACGCTGTGCCGGCAGCGGTGAACAAAAGCGACGCTATACTTCATTTGCGGCGCACAGTTCGCTCTGAACCTATGGTAGCCTCTGGGGATTCACTGCTAGATAAGAGTCTGCTTGAGAGTGCCGACTATGCTATTGCCCCTTGTCATGGTGAAATATTTGCAGAGCAGCAGAGTGGTCTTGTAAAATCAAGGTATCCGTTTACCAAAGAATCAGGCGTATTTGCTGGGGATGAGATTTTGCAGTATGTAAATATGATCTATAATAATCTAACTGCATTGGGAGTGGGGCCACTATGAAAAAGGTGAATATTTATTTCAATCGTTGGTTTTCCGTGGCTTACCATTATATGAATCTCCTCCGCAATAACGAGGATGGTATACCAGTTCAAATATTTGCAACACACCCGGATATCCGCCATATGTCGCTACAAGGTGCTGACTTTGCTGAAACCGAGCCGGCGCTGAAGGGGATAGAATATGTTCAGTTTTGCGTTGATTTCTGTCGGCGTAATGAGATCGATGTTTTTATTCCTCGGTTGCATATGCTTGATATTGCTTTACATGTGGCAATGTTTGATGCGATTGGTACGAAGGTGCTGGTCTGCAGAGATCTTGATCTGCTGGAGTCCATTATGGACAAAGGTAAATTTTACGAGAATGTTAGTGAGCAGGGCATCATGAGTATCCCAGATTATCATGTCGTTAGTACAGCCGAGCAATTTAAAGAGGCTTACGAGGACCTTGTTGCCAAGGGGCATCGTGTCTGCTTTAAGCCTACTGAAACCGAAGGTGGGTTAGGCTTCCGCATTATCGACAATAACCGTGATCCTCTTCAAGAGCTTTTTGGGTATGTGACCCCATTGATTACGTTTGATGATGCCTATCGTATTCTTGCAAGCAGAACGACTTTCCCTGATTTGATGGTTATGGAATTGCTGGAGGGTTACGAGTATAGTATAGATTGTCTGGCAGATGAGAACGGTAAGTTGTTAGTGGCTGTGCCACGTCGTAAAGTGGGCGGTCGTCTGCGATTGATGGAGCATATTCCTGAACTGGAGGAGATTGCGGCTAGAGTTGCAGAAGTTTATAAAATCCCCTTCAATTTCAATATTCAAATGAAATACAATGGAGATACGCCAAAGTTGTTGGAAATTAACCCACGAATGTCCGGTGGACTGCATATGTCATGTCTGTCAGGGATTAACTTTCCTTATTTAGCCGTCAAAAGCGCACTCGGTGGCGAGGTTCAGCCTATGAATTTTGAAGGAGATGTACTGGCTAGCCATCTGGAGCAACCGATGATTATGAAAATAAACGGTGAATCCGTCATTCCGGATACCGTGAATTGAGCGTTCATAAAGTCGCTCACAAGAGGTGAGAACAATTCAGTTTAAATCGAAAGTATTGCTTTACGCCGGTATCGGCTATGTTGTCGCTGTATTAACGAGCTCTTTTCTGCCTGAATTCATCTCTCTGCTGTTGCCTTTAGCAGGTGGGGGGATAGGTGTTCTGGTAACGAGAAACCCAAGAACCAATCTCCCGGCGGAGGTGTTGCCAGCGGGCCCGGTGACAGAACCTATTGCTCCGCCACCCGCTGCGAGTGCTCCACAATTAAGCAACACGACAAATGAAACTGTATCAGGTAATCATAGCTATGACGGTAGAACTGAGGGTGCTGTGAAGATTGGACCGGAGTTCGCTCCGGTTGTGGAGTATCTTAGCATTCTGGAAGATATGATTATCTCAGAAGGGCAAAAGGACACGCTGGACAATGAAATTGTCGAGAAATCACTGGCGCTCTTCGCAAGACTTCAACGTGTAATTCCGCTGCTGCAGGAGCTGAATAACGGCGAGATTAATCATACGGTCCGTAGATTGATTCTGAAGGATTTGAATGGTGTAATCAACCCGTTCCTACGCCTAGGCGGTGAAGCAAAGACGAAGAATCGGAGAATGCTGCTGAACGGTCTAAGAGATGTCGATTCCAAAATATCGGATATCGCTTCCACGATCGAACATAAAGACCTGATGGAACTTCAGACANNCGAAGGCGGAACTGATTCATCAGCGGTACAGCAGTTCCGAACTATAGGAGGGAATCCCATGTCCACGCAGTTAATCCAATTAAAAAAAGAAGATGAACAAAAGGTAGTCGAGGAAGCCGCACAATTGATTGAAAAGGTATCCCAAACGGATACAGTTACATTGGATTCCTTGATGGATGATATCGGCAAGCTCGGGGTTAAGACACAGGAAAAAGCAGGTCAAACCCTGAAGCTGCTGGATCGCCCAGTGAATGACCTGATGTCTGGTAAACGAGTTGAAGTGCCTAACATGATTATGAAGCTACGGAATGAGTGTGAGAATCTACAGCAGAGTAAGAATGTAAGCTTCTTCGGCAAAATGCTGCGCAAGAGTCCGATGAAGAACTACGTGTACAAATATCAGTCGGTCCGCACGAACATTGATGCCATTGTTACAGGGCTTCGCGATGGTAGAGATACCCTCGAAGAGAGCATTGTGAATATGCGTCAGCTGAAACGTACCTCCATGGAAGAGATCTATAACCTCCAGACCAAAATTGCTTTCGGCACTAAGTTGAAAGAGTTGTTCGAGGTGGAGATCGCGAAGCCTGAGAATGAGTACCGTAAAGCTTATCTGGAGCGCGGTTTGCGTAAAGTGATGGTTCGTATTCAGTCGATGACAGAAATGATTCTGCTGTACAATCAAGCGATTGCTGCTACAGACATCATTAATGACAATAATGACAAGCTGATTGATTCCGTGAATAACGCTATTGATAAGACTTCTAATCTGATCACGGTGTCGGCAATGATTGCGATGTCGTTAGCGGATCAGGAGAATGTCATCAACGCTGTAGAAGCGACGAATAAGACGATTGAAGATCAATTTAAAGAAAATGCACGTCTGCTGCGTACCACTACGGAGAAAACAACCGAGTTGCTATCTAAGCCTTCTATGTCTATGGAAGCTGTGAATCAAGCGATCGGCGATCTGCTTAGCGCACTAGATACTTCAGAACAGTCCAACCGTCGTATTATTGAGAGCTGCCAAGATTATACGTCTAAAATGACGGCAATCAATACTCAACTAGGCAATCGTTTAGGACTAAATGAGGCGGACAAGCCTCAGGCACTGAAGCAAGGAGAGGCTGAGAGTCAACTGAGCAGTTTCTTGAACTAAATTGTTTCTGACATTAATAGAAATACAGAGAATAGATCGAGAAGCCTGTTGAATTCATTCAACAGGCTTTTTTAAACGCCAATACTCAATCATAAAGCCCTATCCTCACACATAAGTTGTCACAAGACTACATGTGGAGGAAGTGAGGATAGGCATATGATCTTAGGGTGCTTGATACTCGTGCTTATCATCGTAGCCAGCAGTGAAAGAGCAGAAGCGATTGCGAAAATGAATGAGGACACTTAGGTTTTTTTACCATGATTTGGTTCAAGTAATTTCCAGCTGGTTCTTGGGTATAATAACGCAAGATTGCACGATTAGCCCATAACTAGCTGGAAAACCCAAATCCCTAAGGAGGTCACATGGAGAACGAGGCGCTGCTACAGGTTGAACAATTAGCACTTAAGAAACAGAAGATCTATCGGCAAAGTGTATTGCGCTATATTGCCAGAGCCATGCTGGCCAGTATGTTTATCGGGTTCGGTGTAATTGTAGCGTTCAAGACAGGCAATTACTTCTATATGGAGCATTCACCATTTGCGTATCCAATGGCTGCGATTACTTTTGGAGCAGCGATCATCCTAATCTCATACGGTGGGGGAGACTTATTTACTGGAGATACTTTCTATTACACGTACACGGCTTTGAGACGAAAAATGAAATGGTCCGAGGTTGTACGCATGTGGGTCATGAGTTATATCGGTAATATTTTCGGTGCTGCCGTATTTGCGCTGTTGATTTTTTTAACAGGGCTGTTTTACAGCTCTGATGTAAATGGATTTTTGCTATATGTGGTTGAACATAAAATGGGGGCTCCGGCAGGTCAGCTTTTTTTTCGTGCTATCCTCTGTAACTGGCTCGTTTGTATGGCTTTCTTTATACCGATGAATATCAAAGGCGATGGGGCCAAAATGTTTGCAATGGTCTTATTCGTATTCTGTTTTTTCATCTCCGGTTATGAGCATAGTATTGCCAATATGTGTACCTTTGCGATTGCACTGGTCCTTGACCATCCCGGAACCGTTTCGTGGGGCGGTGTGGTACATAATCTTGTGCCCGTTACAATCGGTAATCTGATTGGTGGTGGGGTTCTGATGGGGGTTATGTATTATTATGTGAACAAACCTTTTCTAGACGACACGAAGCATTAAGAAGAACGGTTAACTCGCAACTTCGCTCTCTAAAGGGCGGAGTTTTTTTGTGCTGCAAGAAATTTCTTCATCATTGGGATTTTTTGATTTTTTAGGGTTGAAAAGGATTAGGGGGAAAGAAGTAGAATACATATTAGTATTGCAAAATTGAAGATTCATACAGAATGGGGTAAAGGCTTTGGAAAAGACAACAGGGTTACTGACGGATGAGACTATCATTAAGGCTTCCAATCAGCATTGTATTGATCAAGGAATAGACCCTGAGCAGCCTCCTATTTTTCCAAAATGTTATGCTGCAGATGAATTGGGGTCACAACTCCATGTATATAGTGAAGTGATTGAGGTTATTGATTTTTTTGTAAATAAGTTTCTTTCTTCAGTAAAAGGCAATCCGATCCTTGTTACGATATCGGATGATGCAGGTTATCTATTAGCGTTCAAAGGGGATCCAACAATTATTGATCTCGTAGGGCAGGTTGGCATCAAAGAAGGTGTGCAACTAAACAAAGAGGTGGGTACAAATTCAATTGCGTTATGTCTCAAACATCAGCGGCCATTTCAGTTGAAGGGACAAGACCATTATCATCACATTCTTCATCGTTTAGTGTGCTGTACGGCTCCTTTTTATAAAGAGGATGGGCTTGAAATATTGGGGACGATATCATTTATGGAGGATATAGATGTGGCGCATCCCCACCTATTGCCTTTGCTCTGTACGATGGCTGACTCAATCGAACGCGAGATTTTGCTGCGTAGAGGGAACGCTCAGCTTCAGCTGTTAAATCGAATTTTATTGGATACCAATTACTTGGGTGTAATTATAACGGATGAACGCGGAGCGATCGTGAATATAAATGAGAATTGCTTAACCATGCTTCATTTGAACGGTGAGTATCAAGAATCAGTTATCGGAGCCAGTGTGTTTGAAATTCAGAATGTTGGATCTTATTTTCAGCATGTCATTTTACAGCAAGAAGCATGTGCTGGGCTGGAAGTGATTCAGGAGAGCAACGGCTTGTTCGAGCATTATATGCTGGATGTGCTTCCGATTTATGATTCGAATGGATGCTTGGCTCGTGTGATTGGAAGTCTTCGGAACATCACGGAGATGAAAAGAACGCAAGAAGTGCTGCGCAATACAGAGAAATTAGTGGTCGCAGGACAACTGGCCATGAGTATTGCACATGAAATTCGAAATCCGCTAACTACAGTCAAAGGTATGCTTCAACTGGCCAATAAAGATTCGCGTCTGCTGCACTATGATCTCATTATGTCAGAAGTGGAAAGAATGAACCTCATTGTGAGTGAGTTTCTCATACTGGGTAAACCGCAGGCTGCGCATTATAGGACTGAACAATGTAGTGCGATCCTGCAGGAAGTGTTGAGTATCTTCGCGATTCAGGTGGAGATGAATAATATATCGCTGAACACGCAGATCTATTATGATGCTAAGATCGAGTGTGACCGCAACCAGATCAAGCAGATTTTCCAAAACATCCTAAGAAATTCAATGGAAGCCTTGCCCTTTGGCGGGAGCATTTCAGTAGCCCTAGATATGGAGGACGGATTCCAGGCGATTACCTTCACAGACAACCTTGAGGGTATGAACCAGGGAGTGCTGGACAAATTAGGCGAGCCTTTTCACACGACCAGATGTGATGGTAATGGACTTGGAATCATGATTGTAAAAAAAATAGTGTCTGCTCATAAAGGACGCGTGGCTATAGCTAGTGAAGAGGGAGTCGGTACAGCCGTTGCGATTTATCTTCCGTTAAAATAGAATGGGTATCGTGCCTACAACTTCGAACAAATGGAGCAGCAGTAATTTATAAAAAAAGACTCTTCCACCGAATGTAGGCTGAAAGAGTCTTTTTTTGGAGATGGGCTACCACTTGGACCCACCAGATGAATTTCGGCCGGACTTCCCTCCGCCACCACCCCAAGAAGAGCCGCCGGAAGATTTGCCACCGCTGCCGCCTCCCCCCCAGGAAGAACCACCGGAGGAACGACCTCCACCGAATCCGCCCGAGGAAGGAGGGCCGGAGGACATCCGTTTGCGAGCCTGCGCTCGACGTTGCTGTTCTCTCATCATAGCTAATTGAGCTAGCCGTTCTTCCTCTTCCTTCTGACGAACGAGTCGGTTCGCTTCATTCACAAAGGAAGTGATCTGCGAATCATAAGAACGACCAAGGGATTCCAGTTCCTCAAGATTGTAAGGCCGGGATGCCAAGCGATGTTCCAGTGCACTGAATTCCGGCAGTAAGGATAGCTCGAAGCGAATTCTAGAAGACAACCCTCTGCTATGCAGCATTCGTTGGGTGGCTTCCACCCGGCTTTGCCCTTCGGAGAAGAGGCGATTGACCCTATCCAGTCTTTCATTGAGTGCATTTAGACTTTCTGAGACACCATCGAACTGCCTTGCAGCCTCATCTTGTAAGGATAGCAATTGCTCAAGCGCATTGTGGGCCTTCTCATATTCGCCGCGCTCATCGCTGGTCCAATTCTCAATCTGCGCCACTTCACTCGCACCTTCCCGAAGGCGCGTGCTCCACTCGGTCAGGATGTTCTCCACAGTTGCTACATGTTGTTCTTCGAAATGTAAGCGCGCTTCCGTAATCCGGCTCTGCAGTCCGTCTCTCCGCAGCTTCAATTGGCTCCATTCGGTGCGGAATGTCTCTAAATCTCTGCGGTTGTTCTGCCGAAGAAGTGCTTGTTGTTCTGTCATAGCAACAGCCTCATCCAGGAGAAGGTCAAGATTGGCACCTATCCTGCGCACCTCATCCATATCTCCAACGCGTAGTGGCGCTTCAAGCGTCAGCGATTCTGCACGGGCCTGCTCCAGACGGTCATATGGTTTTACCTTCATGTTGTGAAGTGAATTCTGTTCGATGATGCTTGTGATTTTCGCACGGGAAGCAGCAAGTACCGTAGGGAAATGGTTTAGCTTATCATCGTAGAGATCGACATCTTTCAGATCTTGTTCAATCTTTTCTTGTCGCTCTTGCGCATCCTCGGTAATTTCTTGTGCAGCAATAGGGTCAAAAAGCTCCAATTGATCTGCCTTTGAGGTCTCCTCGGCAAGCTCCTTAAGCTCTTTTACAATTTCTTGAAGTGCATAACCAGTTTCTTTTACCGCACCTTGCAGCTGCCCTTCAAGCTCTGGCGTATCCTCTTTCAGCTCTGTAATACGTTGTTTAACATTGCGATCTGCTTCACTGATGATAGCAATGTTCTTCTCTTCCTCTTCAAGCGCTGTGCGGAAGGAAGCTTCTGTCTGCTGCAATTGTTCCACGGCTGCCTTGAGGGCAGTCAAACGATAAAATGGCAGCTGAGCACCTTGACCATCACTTTGCAGCGAAGAGATTTCAACGAGCTTTGCAGACACCCGTTTTGAGATGCCTTCTACCAACACCTCGGTCTTCCCTTGAACGATCCCCTGAAACGGCTTTAATGACTCCAGTGCTCGATTCGCCTGTACCAGCAAATTGGATAACTGCTCCTGTTGCTCGCTTAGCTGCTTACGTCGACGCAGACCTGTGATCACTGTGAATAGTACAAGTAGTATTAATACGATTCCGATTAGAATGGCGGCAATCGTAAACATGGAGCTACTGGAGCGGCTTCCAGGGCTGACCGAGGTCCCTGGTTTGCTGGAGGTTCCGTTCCCTGAACCACTATTCGTACTGCCAACTGCGCTACCGCTTCCGGTGCTTCCTCCAGCATTTCCAGTGCTTTCCCCAATAGAATGGATCGCTTTAATTAAAGCCTTTGTCCCTCCAGCGAAGTCTCCTTCTCTGGCATAAGGGATGAAATAAGTATCAAGTAGTGCTGTAATAGCAGCACTTCCTGAGTTCCCACCCTGATTCTGGGACCAGGCATTTAACGAGGTTTGAAAGCCTGGATTGTTAAAATTAAGTTCAATGGACTGATCGCCAGCGGATATCAGCAAGAGAATATCGCGATTGGACAGTCCCCATGAGGCGTAAGTATCATCAGCGTATTTATCGGCCGGAGTGCCGTTTAAGGAATCTACGGTGAGTACATGCATAGTAACGAGATCTCCAGTGGCGGCAGCAGAAATGGTCGTCGCTTCTGCGGAACTAAACATTCCAGCGTTATCGGTAACTAATCCCTGCTGAGTAGGGATTTCGGCGGCGTATGCACCGGGAACCCATAACACGCTGATCAATAAGAATAAAGCTATATACTTTTTCAAGCTGACACGCTCCAATCTGAAGGACTTTGTATTCAATATATTATGCTGATAATTATACTATATCATTAACCCTCACGTGACCCGGAGATCCTCCTATTCTTACATGGCCGTTAATCATACTAGCAAAAAAAGCCGCATTCCTTAAAAGGAATGCGGCGAATATGCAGAAGGGTTATCTTGTCGGCAGACAGAGAATGTATTGCAATCTGGATTTAATTTCTTTTTGCCATTTTAAATCTCCAACTTTAACGGCAAGATTGAGCAGATCCAGATAATCGTCAACCTGTAGTGACGTTCGGGTAGAGGTAACGTTCATGGGTGATCAGTCTCCTTTTAACCTAAATATAGTAAAGTGAAATTAATAACTTATTTAATAATGATAATCATTATCAACTTGTATCATTATTGCTATTATCCACATTTTCCATCTAAAAAGCAATATAAAAATATAGCATCCGTAATTTTATCTAATTTACAAAGGGAAGGGTTCATCGATGGGATTTGCGTATATTGTGTGACAAAGAAAGAAAAAGCAGGTATATTGACATATTTTGTCGAATATAATTTAGGATGTTACTGTAAAATCAGTAAAAAGGGGGAATGATCGATGAAGCGGTGCAAACTGTTGCTTCTGATTAGCATTCTGTTTATGCTCTTACCTCCTACTGCCATTCACGCCGAAAGAAAGGAGATAGAATATCAAGTAGAGCTGGAATATCCACCATATAAATATGTTAAAGATGGTTACATGACTGGTTTTGATATTGAATTGAGTAGTTTGATCTTTGAGAAGCAGGATTACGACGTCCACTACAGTACAGGGAAGTGGGCTGATGTGTATAGTCGGCTCGTTCAGGGAGATATCGAAACAGCGGGTCTAATGGCAATAACCGAAAGACGAAAACAAGAGTTGTTATTTTCAGAACCTGTTTTCAAAAGCTATATTTCCATCTAC
Source organism: Paenibacillus sp. UBA6285 (assembly GCA_002438345.1). GTDB lineage: Bacteria > Bacillota > Bacilli > Paenibacillales > Paenibacillaceae > Paenibacillus_AQ. Next base: position 81,647 of record DJUJ01000187.1, on the reverse strand, counting down.
GCAAGGCGAGGGCTTAAGGGTGAGATCGATGTAAATACGCTTGGAAGTTATAAGATAGGTCTAGGAAACGGGCAGTATTCTGAAACGGTACTAAACGGGCAGCTGGGGATTAATGATTACATAGAATATGCAACGATTCCTGAGGCTTTGGAGGCCTTAGAAAAAGGGGAGATCGACCTTCTATTTGAGAATCAGGAGGTGGTCGATTATCTGCTCGTTGAACAGGGAAAGACGGACAGTATTATAAAGGAAGTGAATGATCTTTACCCAAGGGATGTAGCTTTTGCAATCAATAAGTCCACACCGGAGTTGGTTTCTTATATTAACGAGAGATTGGAGGAATTGCAACATTCGGGTGCTTTTGAAGAACTGTACCAGAACTATTTCTTCGCTCATTCTGATTATTATAAAGGCATGATCCACAAGAGATTGGTTTACGGAGCAATCGTTCTATTCTGTCTTCTTATTCTTAGTTTAGTCCTGCTTAAATTGTATAATAATCGTTTACGGCGTGCTGTTTATTCGGAGCATCAATTTTTTGAGGATGTTATAGAGCATAGCGGTATGGTGGTGTGGGCGGTACAAGCAGATAAAAAGGTAGTCCGGTTTAACAAGTTCGCTGAGCGGATGACAGGTTTAAGCGAGAAAGAGGTACTGGGAGTAAACATTGAGGATATCGATGGTTTGAAAGGTAGTACGGCTGTAATCCGGGATCTGCTGAACCGGGCAGTAGGACTCGAATACGTTAGCAACGTAGAAATTAAACTCCCAGACCAGTCATCTGAAGCACGATACTTCTCATTTCGGACAGCCTTATTAAAAGGACTCGATAAGCAGGCAACTGATATCTTTGTGCTTGTAGGTGTGGATATTGAAGATCGTAAGCAAAATGAGCTGAGACTGCAGCTAAGTTATGAGGAACTGGAAGCTACTTGCGAAGAATTGTCAGCGGCAGAGGTCGAGCTGCAGGAGCAATTTGATAAGCTACAAGTAAGTGATCAACGGTACCGGCTTGTACTAGAAGGCTCAGGGGCATATCTGTGGGACCTTGATTGGGAGACGGGACGTTATAATTTACCGGATCGTTGGTGCGAACTAATGGGCTATACGAAGGATGAAATCAACTCGTTCGAACTAGGAGCGTTTAGCATTGCTCATCCCGAAGACCAATTGTCATCCTACAAGGCTAAACAAGATCATCTGAATGGATTGACGCCTATCTACGAGACTGTATACCGCATGCGGACCAAGGATAATCAAACGAGATGGTTTGAAGTAAGCGGAAAGGCTGTCGTTAGTTCAAAGTATAAAGATCGGTTATTTATAGGCTCCTTGATTGATATCACCGAGCAGAAGCAGGCAGAGCTCAAACTGAGTAACAGCTACCAAGAACTCGAGGCGACATATGAGCAGCTTACGACCACTCAACAGGAGCTTCTAGTGCAATATAATATGCTTCTAGAGAATCAGAAACATATGCATCGGCTGGCTTATGTGGATGAGCTTAGTAATTTACCCAACCGTTTATGCCTACTAGAGACCATGGAGAAATACATACAGCGTCCGGTTGGAAAGGCGGCACTACTGTTCATAGATTCAGATAATTTCAAATACATCAACGATTCCTTAGGTCATAAATCCGGGGATGTTCTCATAAGGAAGGTTAGCGAGAGATTGCAGTCGGTGTTGCCGGTAGGGAATATGCTCTCTCGGCTGGGCGGAGATGAATTTGTTATTTTTCTTAAGGATATAGAGGACCGTGAGGATGTATTGAACCTGGCAGAGAGTATAATGAGTGTGTTCAGGCGGTCCTTTTTAATTGGTGAGAGTAATTTGTACGTCTCGCTAAGCGTAGGGATTTCCTTTTATCCGGATGATGGAGAGACGACCGAGCAAATTTTGAGTAATGCGGATGTGGCAATGTACCGTGCTAAAGAGGACGGCAAGGGAACTTATGTAGTCTATGATAAATCGATGCATACAGCGTTTAATGAACGAATGAATATAGAGAAGCATTTGCGCAGTGCTATGAACAACAATGAATTTGAACTGTACTATCAGCCACAGATGGATATCCAGACTGGATTCATCTCAGGCTTTGAAGCTTTAATTCGTTGGAACAGCCCATCACTTGGTTCTGTATCCCCACTTTCATTTATTAAAATTGCTGAGGATTCCAGACTGATCATCGATATTGGTGAATGGGTGCTTCGTCAATCTTGCGTCTTTATGAAAGGCATTCAAGATCGTACAGGCGTTCCTTATAAAATATCGGTTAACATTTCGATTATTCAGTTATTTCAGAACGATTTTATCGAGATGGTACAGGATAGTCTGGCTGTAAGTGGCCTAAAGCCAAGCTGTCTTGAGTTGGAAATCACGGAGTCTATTTTTATGAAATCATTTGAGAGTATCCTTGGCAAGCTGGAGTTTCTAAAATCTAAGGGCATTGGTATCGCCTTGGATGATTTCGGGACGGGTTACTCATCACTTAGCTATTTGCAGCAATTACCGATTTCAACGCTCAAGATGGATAAAACCTTTATTGATTCGCTCTCAGAAAAAGCTAACAATGAGTCTTTTGTGCAGTCAATTATTCAGCTGGGGCATAATATGGGATTAGAGGTCGTAGCGGAGGGTGTAGAAGAGGTTAGCCAAATGGATTTCCTCAAGACAACAGGCTGCGACAAGGTTCAAGGCTACCTGATTAGCAGACCTGTACCAAAGCAGGCAGTAGTAGAGCTTTTGGAAACACAGAGGCGCTATGGGATCTAGCTGACAGATACAAACTTATAGATGAACACAAACAAGCCCGTGAAAATATCCGTGGGCTTATTTGTTGTGTTCTGTCTTAGCTGATTACGATGTTGTTCTTCCCCGTGTTCTTAGCCTCGTATAGTGCGTCATCTGCTTTCTGAAACGTAGAATTCTTGGAATCTGTACCTGTGAAATCGTGCATACCGATACTGACAGTTACGCTTTTACCGTTCATTTCCGTAAAAGGTGTATTAGAGATGGCTGTTAGAATCTGCTTCATAATCTCATGTGAATGATTAAGGGTTTTAGAAGTCAGAATGACGACAAATTCTTCTCCGCCGAAGCGAGCCGCGAAATCATCGGGACCGATATGCTCGAGGAGGATCGCTGCGACCTTTTGCAATACGATATCTCCAACGGAGTGTCCATAGGTGTCATTTACTTTTTTGAAGTTGTCGATGTCCATAACGACTAGCTGCATAGGGAATGGATTACTCTGCTGATGTTCGATTAGCCAACCCAAGTATTCATGAAAAGTCTTATGATTATAAAGGTCAGTCAGGGGATCGATCTTGGATAGACGGTCCATAATTATATTCTGAATGCGTAATTCCTGTTCTGACTTTACCGAGTTCTCTAGGGATTGCATCAAATCACGCCCACGACCGATTACTGCAAAGCCTGCTAAAGCAGTAGCAGCAAAAATAAGCGAAATAATGATAGTTTGAGTGATCGGTACGTACCCGTGATTAGATGTCTTGAAGAATAAAATGATCGTGTACAGTAGACAAATGGCAGAAGTGGCTTTCATATAACTGCTCTTCATATAGATCATGGATATAAGTAGCGGGAGCATCATAACTAATGATATACCATACAGTTCATCGCTGAGATTGATGATAATCAGAACCGCAAATAAATGGCTCGCAACCGTAATGGCGAGCTCGGACCATAGGGGTTTCCATCTATAGATGCATTCCAGAATAATGATCAAAGTCACTATGAGGGTATCAGGAATCAGCGACTGCGTAATAAACTTGCTTATGGTTAGGGTCACCGGATGTTGACCCCATAAGCATAGAGAATCCCAAAAATGAATACTTAAATCCACAAGCAGGATGATCCAGAATGCATTGAGAAGCACACGATTCCAATTAGTCTGACGAGGAGTTTGAGATGAAGTATGCATAATATGATCCTCTTTTCCAGTGGCAATATGCTTATATATTCGACAATAATCTCTGATTCCCTCTTGACTATTTATTTCCAAATGGACATCTTAGGATTAATGTTCGTCTTTTTACGGAAATATATATTTTAATGGTGGTTCATAGATGTTGATAATGCTTAAAGACGAATTATAGAATGCTTATACTCTTGATTCATTCGTATATTTTCGGTAACGTTCCTATTGGCTCGAAAAATAATAATCGGCTGTTCGTATATCCCCGTAGATAAGGTTTGGGGGTTTCTACAGGGAACCGTAAATTCCTGGCTACGGATAGGGTCTTTTGGCATACCTATGTTGTAGTCGGGATTTTTTTTTGTTTAAGGGAGGAACAGATGAGTAAATATGATGTGATTGTTGTTGGTGCAGGTCCCGCAGGGATATGGATTGCTAGAGGGATGATCGATCGAAAAGGAATAGTATAGAAAGTCGTCCGATTGGAGCGAATGGCTTGCACATCCGGAATTTTTTTAATGTAAGAGGTCAAAACACCCTGATGAACTTCAGTATCTAGGGCGTACAGTTCTTCCTTAGCTGAAATATTCTCCAAGAGACTGATGTCGTAGGTGTGGTGGGCATTGATTTGGCGGTGTAATAAATCACAACAGCAAGCCCTTTTATACTGGGGCTTGCTGTTTGTTATTTTAGGTAGAGCTAATCTGCAACTGCGTCCAAGTTTTCTGCCAGTTCTTCTTAATAACTCGTTGTTCATAAATAGGGAGTAAGTTCGGGTTTTCTGTAAAATGTGGGGTAGGTCGTAATACTACATGAATAACGTCTGAAATTCCGTGTGGAGCGACTAGGATAATTTTACCGGATTGATCTAAGGAGAGTCCGAGTGCAGTAGCGGTTTCCGGAAACTTGGAGATGGCATCTACAGCTGAAGTATAAGGTGGAAGTTGATTGACGGTATGCATTCTTGCTTCATTTTTAACAGACCAGGGAATAGTTGGATTCAGACTTCTTAGTCTCGCTTCCCATTGCTTCTCTATTTCCTCTTGAAGATTGCTGTCGTCATAATAAATAACATCAACGCCTGGCAAAGGTGTCCGTTCTTCGAAGCCATGTAGGGTGTCCCAGATTTTTGCACGTACAAAGCCAGCACAAACCCACCAATCGGGTAGCTCAAGGGATCTAGCATTTTCTAATATATCCATCATCCAGGGATCATTTTGTACAAGCTGAATGATATCTGCCTCGTGTTCTATTTTCTGCAATCCGTCCACCTCCGCATATTCGTGTTTCCAATCTGTTAATATCATACAACAAGAGTTTCGATAGAGGTATAAAAGGACAGGCTGAATGGACAGAGGCATGAACTATCTTTATAATAAGTCGACATCTAGTCCTTTGGAGGCGGAGACCGTGCAATATACGTTTACGATATTACTGCAATTATTCGAAAGAGCTGCGCTATTGCTGATGTGTCTGTTTGTGCTGACTCGTCTGCCGCGGTTTAAAGAGATTTTTCAAAAAGGAACCTACGCCCCGCAGGAGCTTGCCATAGCGACGATGATCTTCAGTTTATTTGCCATCTTTGGTACCTACAGTGGGATTAATGTGGAAGGTTCGCTTGTGAATGTGCGAATTATCGCCATCGTATCCGGTGGGATTTTGTTCGGGCCATGGGTAGGGCTCATAACAGGCATCATCTCAGGGGTTCACCGTTTTCTGATTGATATCGGAGGGGTAACCTCTCTTCCTTGTCTGATTACGAGTATTACCGCAGGTATTGTATCCGGGATGATATACCGCCGTACCTCTGGCGAGCGTCGATGGATGGCGGGTATTTTGGCTGGAATGGCCTGTGAAGCGCTGACGATGCTGCTCATTCTGGTGATGGCTGAACCGTCGTCGCTGGGTGTGGATATCGTGTCCAAAATTGCTTTTCCGATGATTATGAGCCAGATTAGTGTTGGTCTGATTGTTATGCTAGTGCAGAGTGTGGAAGGTGAAAAGGAACGGATTGCGGCGAAGCAGTCCAAGCTGGCACTGGATATTGCCAATAAGACCTTGCCTTATTTTCGCAATATTAATCCCGAGTCGCTTCGCACCATCTGCCAAATTATCAAAGAAGATATCGGCGCAGATGCGGTAGCTATTACGGATACTAGACTCATTCTCGCTTACGTTGGTGTTGGAGAAGAGGATTATACTACGACCAATGAAATTATTACTGAAGAAACTAAAGTGACGTTGTCCAGTGGTGAAATCACCATCCGTAACGACGATAGTGATTATGTCAATCCGGAGATTAAATCGCTGATTATTATTCCATTGAAGGAAAAAGGCGAAGTGACGGGAGCGCTCAAAATCTATTACACCAGAGCCCACAAGATCACTTATTCTCTCCAAGCTATGGCTGTAGGTTTGTCGCAAATGATCTCTACACTAATGGAAGTATCGCGGGTTGAGGGTATTAAAGAAATGGCGAACAAAGCAGAACTAAAGGCGCTGCAGACCAGCATTAACCCACACTTCCTGTTCAATGCACTGAATGCGATTGCGTCCTCGATTCGGATTAACCCGGATAAGGCGCGCGAGCTAATTGTGAATCTGTCCGGTTATATGAGATATAATCTGGAGCTGACGGATGAATTCATTGATATTAAACGCGAGCTGCAGCAGGTTCAGCAATACGTGGAGATTGAAAAAGCGCGCTTCGGAAGCCGTCTGAACGTGCTTTACGATATTGATGAGGTTCAGGTTCGAATTCCGAGTCTGATTATTCAGCCGCTTGTAGAAAATGCGATTATACATGGCATACTGAAAGTAAGAGGAGCGGGAACAGTAACGATTTCTGTAAAAGATCAAGGCGATAATGTGCGAGTTGGCATTCGGGATACCGGAGCTGGCATCAGCGATGAAACCATAGAGAAGGTCTATACTGGCGATATGCCGGAGAATAAAATCGGATTGTTTAATGTACATCAACGGGTCAAGCTCATCTATGGAACTGGACTTACGATTCAGAGGTTGGATAAAGGGACGAACATTTATTTTGATGTCAAAAAGGAGGGCCTATGAGAGCAATCATCGTGGAGGATGAAGAGCTGGCAAGACAGGAGCTGGCTTATTTAATAGAGACACACAGTGGGATCGACATTGCCGCACAATTTGAAGACGGGC
>DJUJ01000187.1:46341-74523 GCA_002438345.1 Paenibacillus sp. UBA6285 | reverse complement strand
GGATGCACTCAAATTTTTACAGGTTGAGACGGTAGATGTGATTTTTCTGGACATTAATATTCCCTCGATCGATGGAGTGCTGTTGGCTCAGAATATAAGCAGATTCTCGGTGAAACCATATATAGTGTTTATTACTGCTTATAAGGAGCATGCCGCCGAGGCCTTCGAGATTGAAGCGTTTGACTACATTCTTAAACCTTACAGTGAGGTGCGAATTAAGGCTATGCTGCACAAGCTAGAGGGAACGTTTGCGACCCGTGGGAGACAAGGGGAAGAAGAACGTAATCCAGTCAGTGATAAGGTAAACCTGTGGAAAAATGAAAAGATTATCGTAGTGAATGCCGACGATATTTATTACGCCTCCGCGCAGGAGAAAAGTACGAGCGTAATGACTAAAGGCGAGGAGTATAGCATGGCGCTCAGCATTAGTGATTTCTATAATCGACTGCCGGAGGATCGTTTTTTTCGCTGTCATCGCTCCTATATCGTTAACCTGTCCAAGATCAAGGAAATCATCCCTTGGTTCAACAATACGTACTTGCTGCGCCTGCACGATTTGGACTTTGAAGTGCCCGTAAGTCGTAGTAAGGTTAAAGAATTCAGGCAGATTATGCGTCTATAAATGCAGTTCATTCTTCATTTTCGTCATCTCATGCCAGATTTCTCTCAACAGCAGCTGGTTTAGCTACAATAAAGAGGCAATAGAAGCTCTTGTAGCAGATCACGAGAGAGAAAGAAGGAATAGACCATGACTTCGTCGATGGACAACAAAGACGCCAAACGGTGGCTTATCGTATTAGGAACAGTAATTATGCAGATGGGTCTAGGTACCATTTATACATGGAGCTTGTTCAATGCACATCTGGTAACAAAATTCGGATGGGAGCTTAACTCTGTTTCTATTACGTTTTCGATCACGAGCTTTGCACTCGCTTTCGCAACCTTGTTCGCAGGGAAATTGCAGGATCGTTTTGGTCTTCGCCGGTTAACTGCCGCCGCAGGGATTGTGCTTGGTCTAGGATTGATTCTTAGCTCTCAGGCGAATTCGCTTCTAATGTTCTATGTACTAGTTGGTGTAATCGTTGGTTTTGCGGACGGAACAGCTTACATCACTTCATTATCTAACTTAATTAAATGGTTTCCAAATAATAAAGGTTTAATCTCTGGTGTGTCCGTGGGTGCTTACGGAACGGGGAGCTTGATTTTTAAATACATCAATGGCGGGNNGGTGTGTCTAATACGTTTATGTATTGGGGCATGATCGTTATGATGATGATTGTGATTGGTGCCTTGCTCGTAAGAGAAGCTCCAGTACAAGCGGCATCACTGGGTGCAACATCAACTTCGACTATAGCTAAACCAAAAGATTACACCGTAAAAGAAATGCTACGTACGAAAGAAGCTTATCTGTTGTTCATTATTTTCTTCACCGCTTGTATGTGTGGCCTGTATTTGATCGGTATTGTAAAAGACATCGGCGTGCAGCTAGCTGGACTTGACGTGCAGACGGCAGCTAATGCGGTAGCGATGATTGCCATTTTTAATACAGCAGGACGTTTGATCTTGGGTGCCTTGTCTGACAAAATGAGCCGTTTGAAGCTGGTAGGCGCTTCGCTTGCTGTAACGGCAGCCGCTATGTTGACCCTTAGCTATGCAACGCTGAATTTCGGNNTTCTTCACTTGTGTAGCAGCCATTGCGTTCTGCTTCGGGGGTAACATTACAGTGTTCCCGGCTATTGTCAGTGACTTCTTTGGTCTGAAGAACCACAGTAAGAACTATGGAATCGTCTATCAAGGGTTCGGTATCGGTGCCCTTTCCGGTTCATTCATCGCCGTCTTCCTGGGTGGGTTTAAACCAACCTTTGTCATCTTCGGCCTCTTATGTCTGCTGGCTTGCATCATTGCGATTTCTCTGAAACCGCCGGTGGTGAAGGTGGAAGAGGAGAAGGCACTTCGGCTCAAAGCTGCAGAACGCACGGCTTAAGGATGTAAGACAACTAAATAATTTTAAAAAGACGTGCAAACTGACAACAGTTGTACGTCTTTTTTCTATAACTATATAAGTAGGTACATCAATAGGATAGTGTGGTTGAAGCAGTGTTGGAAGAGGTCTGCTTCTTACGGAACTCGGATGGAGAAATGTTGCTATACTTATTGAATACGCGGTTGAACTGGGAAAAGCTGTTGAATCCACACTGCCCGGCAATCTCGGAAATCTTCATCCGGGTATTGATCAGCAATTGCTGGGCATTACGAACCCGGGTCATCTGGATATACTCTGTCAGTGTGGAGCCGGTAATTGACTTGAATTGGTGCGATAAATAATAGGGGCTGATATAGAACTCCTTAGCGATGGAATCCAGGGATAGCTCGCTATTGTAATGACTGTGGACGTAAGCGGTGATCGAGTATATTTTTTGCATAATGGCATTTCCGATTTCCTCCGGGACATAGCTGTTCTGACTCCTCTGCTGGTACAGAGCGCATAGAAACTGCTGGAATAGGCTGTGAATCAGTACTGGATTCAGCGGTGAAGTGCCATGTGATAAGTTGAAGATAGCATTAAGGGGGTCAAATACAGCTCTGCGCGGCTCCTTTGTCAAACGATAGATCGGTACTTCTTCCTTAAAAGAGAGAAACATATTTTCGTAAGCGGTTTCTAAACCGGGGATATCTTTGGGCATGGCAAAGTTAATAATCAGCCGTTTATGCGGCGGGCCTTCCGGATACTGTGTCTTATGCATCAGGTACGGACGAAGCAGAACGATGTCATACTGCTGTAGGGCGCACACATTCCCATCGATAATATGGGTCGCTCTGGAATCTATTAATATATGTATCTCGTAAAAATCATGAAAATGCTGAAACTCCATATTGATATCGTGGGATCGCTGGTCATAATCAAAATAATAAAAAAGGGAATCAACTGGAGTGTTGATACGTATGCTATATCCTTGTTCGTACAACAAGTCGCTTTCAAGCATGTGCTCTCACCGCCTTATTCTGTAGTATCCACTTATTATATGTCCGAAAAAGCAATATTTGCAATGTAAGAGGGTCATTATAGCAAATATAAAGTAGTTTTTGAGGGGAGAGATTTGGTATAGTACGTTTTGAAAACGGATACAAGGAGTGAAACATGATGTTTTTGACAGAAGAGAAGCTGGTCCGACGTCAGGTTGAGGTTGGGAAGTATAGGTATATAAAGGTGCTTGAATTGAAGGAACTGGAGTTCGCGGATGATGAGAACGGGGACAACGGTGTTTATCCAGAGGTCGTTTCATTCCATGACAAGATAAAAATGAATGAGTGCTGGCGCGGACGGGACCGTTATGTCTGGCTACGTGCCGTAGTGGTGCTGCCCCCGAGTCAGGCGGGCTTCAAACTTGCAGGAAGGTTTGACTTCGGCAAGTCAGGTGGCTTCAATAACTCTGGGTTTGAATCGCNNTTTAGGGAGGTCATTTTTGGCGAAGAATTAAGCGGACAGACGGTTGAATTGGTCTTTCGGCTGTGGTCAGGTCTAGAGGGCGGGGGTCTGCCCGTTGTTCAGGAGCACCGGATCAGCGAGGCGATGATAGGTTATTTGGATGATGCAATTGATGATCTGTTCTATATGTCGCAGGCGGCGCTGGACACCTACCGCTATCTAGGCAGCGACCAGCCAGAAAAGCAGTGGCTGAAAAAAGCGCTGAACGATGCGTTCCGGGAAATTGACTGGTCTGAGCCTGGCTCGGAAGCGCACAGAATATCCATGTACTGCGCAAGCGCCAGTCTGAACAAAGCGGTTGATGCCATGCCCAAAACATTTGATATGACGATTACAGCCGTTGGCCACACCCATATTGATGTTGCCTGGCTATGGCGATTAAAGCATACACGTGAGAAGACAGCACGTTCATTCTCTACAGTACTGCGGTTGATGGAGGAATTTCCGGAATATCAGTTTCTGCAAACGCAGCCGCAATTGTACGACTACTTGGAACGTGATTACCCCGATCTGTTCGGTCGGATCACGGACAAGATCAAAGAAGGGCGCTGGGAAGCGGAAGGGGCAATGTGGCTGGAGGCTGATTGCAATATCCCTTCAGGCGAGTCACTGGTCCGCCAGATCTTGGCGGGCAAGCGTTATTTCCGTGAAAAGTTTGGCATCGAGAGCAAATATTTGTGGCTGCCGGATGTGTTCGGGTACAGCTGGGCGCTGCCACAGATTTTGCACAAGTCGGGCATAGATACTTTCATGACGACTAAAATCAGCTGGAACCAGTTCAATCGGATGCCGCATGACACCTTCTGGTGGCGGGGGATGGACGGTTCTGAAATATTGACGCATTTCATCACTACCTCGGAGAAGAACGGAGATGCGTATACGTACAACGGCCGAATGACGGCCGCTCAGCTGAGGGGAATCTGGAATTCCTATCAGGACAAGGAGATCAATGATCATTTGCTGTTTGCGTATGGCTGGGGCGACGGAGGCGGTGGACCAACGCGGGAGATGTTGGAGCTGAGACGGAGGTTTGATAAGCTTCCGGGGATACCGAAGCTTAATATGGGGAGCGCAGGAGATTATTTTACTGGGCTGCATGAGCGTATTCGGAATTCTGAAGCATATGTGAGCACATGGAACGGTGAATTATACTTTGAATGTCACCGGGGGACATACACCTCTCAAGCCCGCAATAAAAAATACAATCGGCGTCTGGAATTGCTACTACGGGATGCGGAGTGGCTGTACACACTGGTCGGCGTGAAACGCAGCGATTTGCAAAACAGTTATCCCGCGGAAGAACTCCGTGGGATATGGGAAATCCTGCTGCGTAATCAGTTCCACGATATTATTCCCGGTTCGTCTATTAAAGAGGTTTACGAAGACAGCGATATTGAATATGCGGAAGGTGAGGCACGGTCGCTGGCTTTAATTAATCGCGTGGGTAAAGCCGGAGACGGTAACGGCGAGCAAGAACGCATCACGCTGTTGAATAGCTCGGGCTGGGACCGTCCGCGGTATCTTGAAATACCTGGAAAATCCGAGGATTCAGACACCATTTATGACGCCGCTGGGCAGCTCATGGAGCAACAACAGATGGCAGGCGGCGGAAGGCTAGTGTATGTTCCCTCTGTGCCTGCACTGGGCACTACGGTGCTTCAATATGTACAAGGGCATCATGATAATACCTGCCTAGAGGTTGAGGTAAAGCTTGCGGATGTCTCCGGGAACAGCCTTAAAACACCGCTCTACGAGGTAGTCTGGAACGACCGGGGACAGTTCACCTCGATGCGCGACCGTCGTAACGGGCGCGAACTGCTGGCACACGGACAACGAGGCAATGTCCTCCAAGTATTCGAGGATAAGCCGCTAGATTATGAAGCTTGGGATATCGATATTTTCTATCAGGAGAAAATGACTGAAATCTCGCAGCTTGATGAATGGGAAATGGTCGAGAACGGTCCGCTACGGGCTGTCTTGCGTATGACCTGGACGTATCATTTCTCGACGATTACTCAGCATATTATTTTCTACCGCGATACGGCTAGAATTGACTTCCGTACAGTAATGGACTGGCATGGGCATAATCAACTGCTGAAAGCGGCATTTCCAGTCGATATTCATGCCTTGGAGGCTACCTACGATATTCAGTTCGGCAATGTTAAGCGGCCGACACACTGGAATACGAGCTGGGATTATGCTCGTTTCGAGACGATTGGTCACCAGTGGGCCGATGTCAGCGAGAGAGGGTATGGCGTAGCCTTGCTCAATGACTGCAAATACGGTTATGACATCAAAGACAGCGTGCTGCGGCTGACACTGCTTAAATCAGCCGTTCACCCCCATCCAGATCAGGATCAGGGCCGTCATATCTTCACTTACGCACTCTATCCGCATACCGGCGATTTTGTGGAGGGCGGAGTTGTCCAAGAGGCCTGGGAGTTGAATAATCCCCTGCGTTTCGTACCGGGAGAAATGGAAGGGGAGCCACTATTCTCTATCGAGGGTAAGCATGTGCTAGTTGATGCTATAAAGCGTTCGGAGGATGGGGCGCATGTGCTGCTACGTCTGCATGAATATGCTGGTTCACGAACGCAGGTGAGTGTGAAGAGCGCGTACCCTATTTCGTCTTGGCAGGAATGTAATTTGATGGAGGAGTCGCAGGAAGCGTGGCGGGAGGAAGAGTTGGCATTCCAGATCAAGCCCTACGAGATTAGAACCTTTAGAATAAATATGGGAAGGGCTCAACAATGAGAGGAAACCCCAAAAAGGCAGAAGAAGGAGCGGAACAACCGATGAATAATCCCCAGCTAAATAAGGTTGAAATAATCGGAAAGCTGAACCGCGTGACAGATAAGCTACTGAAACTGGAGCGGCCGAACAACGAAGCTGAGCTGCAGAATTTAGGAGCGGATGCGGAACGGCGAGGATATTTTGCCCGTGATTTCGGAATGGAAGAATGGGATTGGCCGCAAGGCGTGGGGCTATATGGGCTTCAAAAGCTTGGGAAGCATTTCAAGGATGAGCGATATCAAAACTATGCCAAGCTATGGATGAGCAGGCAACTGGAGAAGGGGCTGCCGAGCCGGAACATCAATACGACAGCCCCGCTGCTGTCGCTGATGGAACTGGAGGAAGCGGAGGGATTAAGCCTGGAGTGGGTGCAATGGCTGATGAATGGCCTACCGCGGACAAAGGAGTTGGGTTATCAGCATGTTACAACAGGAGCGACTAAAAATGAGATTACCCTCAATGAGGATGAAATCTGGATTGATACATTGTTTATGGCTATTCTGTTCACGGCAAAGATGGGTGTGAAATACGATAATCCCGAATGGCGGCAAGCGTCCTCGTACCAGCTACTGCTGCATATCAAATACTTATATGACAAAAAGACAGGAATGTTCTTCCATGGTTGGCATTTTGGCAACCGGCATAATTTTAGTGAAGCCTTCTGGTGCCGTGGGAATGGCTGGTTCACAATCGGGCTGCCAGAATACCTGGAGCTGATGCGCCCATATTTGGACAACGGAGTCTTTACTTATCTTCAGCAGATCCTGCATTCACAGGCAGAAGCCTTATTGGCCTGTCAAAGCGAGGATGGGCTGTGGCACACCCTATTGGATGATCCCGGCAGTTATACTGAAACGTCTGGGTCGGCGGCCATAGCCGCCGGCATTCTGCACAGTACCCGCAGGGGGCTGCTGCCGGAGCATTATGCACAACCGGCTTTAAGGGCGATTCAGGCTGTGTTAGGTAAAATCGACAGTGAGGGTACAGTGCTTGGGGTATCCGGTGGTACACCAATCGGTGCTCTAAAAGAGGATTATAAGCAGATCATTATTGCCCCTATGGCCTATGGTCAGGCGATGGCTATAGTCGCACTCGGAGAAGCGTTGTATTACTGTTGAGTGCTGTATGGGGTAGTTCAATTCAGCTGCAATTAAAATGCAATTTAAAATGGGGAAATATTTGCTTGTAGCTTTGGTGGTGTGTGGAGTATACTAATCACGAGAGGGTTAAGCGCTTAACCTTGGGGGAGGATAAGTGAAAATGGTAAATCCAATCGTAGTAGGTATTATTGGCGCAGGCAGAATCGGCCGCCTTCATGCAGATAATCTGCGTATGATGCCATTATTTAAACTAAAATCTATTTCTGAGGCTGTAATAGGTGAGGAATTGTTGGTCTGGGCGGAAAGCCGGAACCTTGGCTCCATATTTGTGAGCGGGGAAGATATACTGAATGATCCTGAGATCGAAGCGGTGTTTATCTGTACACCAACGGATTCCCATGCATACTGGATCGAGCAGGCTGCCCGCGCTAAAAAGCATATTTTTTGCGAGAAGCCGATCAGCCTGTCATCGGCGCAGACAAGCAAGGCATTGCAGACTGTAAAGGAAGAGGGCGTCTTACTTCAGGTCGGATTCAACCGTCGGATGGACCCGAATTTCCGCAGACTCAAGCAGCTGGTTGAGTCGGGGGAGCTGGGCAGCCCACAAATTGTGAAGATTACATCGCGTGATCCGCAGCCTCCGGGCGAGGCTTACGTACGTTCTTCTGGTGGAATGTTTATGGATATGACGATTCATGATTTTGATATGGCTCGCTACCTGATGGGTGAGGAAGTGGCTGAAGTGTATACCCGGGGCGCTAATCTGATTGATCCGATGTTCGGACGCAACGGAGATGTAGACACGGCAGTCATTACACTGACCTTTGTTAGCGGAGCAATCTGCGTTATTGATAACAGTCGGAAGGCTGTATATGGCTATGATCAACGGGTGGAAGTGTTCGGTTCCGGCGGTTCGGCCGTCGCCGATAACTGCCGCCCGACAACTGTGGAAGTATCCACAGCCGCTTCGGTCACGCGCGATCAGCCACTTCATTTTTTCCTTGAGCGGTATAACCAAGCATTCTCGGAAGAGATTGCCGCGTTCGCCCGGGCAATCCGCCTGCAAGAACCGATTATTTGCAGCGGTCTTGACGGACAGCAAGCAGAACGGATTGCCGAAGCTGCGAAAGAATCGCACCTGACCGGGCTTCCGGTCAAGCTGACTCATTGTGCCGGAGAGAAAGCATCGGCAATGTAGGTTTTGTGAGCGCCTGCATACCATGAAGACGGGGGGCTATGAAAGTGTCCAAATTACTCATAAAGGGAAGACCGCCCGGCAAGGATGGACTGGTGGTGGCAGTGAGCAAAGAGAGTGCCGGGTGGAAGTATGTAGGTTTTGAAGTGTATCAGTTGCAGGCTGGTGATACTCTGAACCGCAGTACGGAAGGGAATGAAATCTGCCTTGTACTACTAGCGGGGAAGGCGAACGTAAGGGCGGATGGTCAGTTGTTCACTGACATCGGAGAGCGCATGTCTGTGTTTGAGGATATGCCTCCTTATGCGGTATATATTCCGGCTGGAGGAAGGTATGAAGTTACAGCTTTGACGGAACTGGAGCTTGCCGTCTGTCTTGCACCGGGGACGGGCAAATACGGGCCGCGTCTGATCGCTCCATCCGATGCAGTGGTTGAGGATCGCGGCTTTGGCAGCATGTCGCGCCGGGTGACCAACATTCTTCCTGAGCAAAGTGAGGCCGAGAGTCTGCTTGTCGTAGAGGTGCGCACGGACGGTGGGAATTGGTCCAGCTATCCTCCGCACAAACATGATCAGGAGAATCTACCGGGGGAGTCGTATCTGGAAGAGACTTACTACCACCGGTTAAATCCTGCCCATGGTTTTGTAGTGCAGCGGGTGTATAATGATGACCGTAGTCTCGATGAAACAATGTCTGTGCCCGACCGCAGCATCGTGCTGGTTCCGGAGGGCTATCATCCGGTGTCCGCGCCACCGGGCTATGATTCATATTATCTTAATGTGATGGCGGGTCCGGTCCGTACTTGGGCCTTCCACAATGAGCCGGATCATGAATGGCTATTTGGGACGAAGCAGCACAGACATGACGAGCGGGAATAAGCAAGCGCAATAGGGGCCTCCGCATGGCGGAGGCCCTCTCTTGTGCATTTATTTTTCTCTGAAATTATTCACCGAACATTAGCCGCATTGGACAAGCATTTGGTATCGCTGAATAGACACCACTGGGTGAGTTCTCTATAATCGAGGAATAAGATGCATGAACGCAAAGGCGGGCTTACTGACGATGAAACCTACAATATATGATGTGGCACGGGAAGCGGGAGTCTCCATCGCTACAGTGTCCAAGGTGTTGAACAAGAGCGGGAGAATCAGTGACAAGACACGGGAGAAGGTTAACCGGATCATGGAAGAGCTGAACTACCGGCCGAGCCTGGTGGCCTCTGCGCTGACGAGCAGGCGGACGGGAACCATCGGACTGATGATTCCCGATATCGCCAACCCCTTCTTTGCAGAGGCGGCCCGTAGCATTGAGGATTATGCACAGGAGCAAGGAAGCGACTTAATCGTGTGCAGTACCGATCGGAGCGACGAGAAGGCGGACAGGTATATTTCGCTGCTCTTGCGCAAAAGAGTGGATGGCCTGATTATTGCTTCTCATACCGGAAGTACGGACATGATCCGCCATCTGCTGGCCGACCAAGTGCCGTTAGTGTTGTTCTCGGCCGATATCCGGATCATTGAGAGCAACAGTGTCACTGTGGATGACTATAAGGGAGGTTATCAGGCAACGGAATATTTACTGTCCTTGGGACATCGCAGACTCGGCATCATCTCCGACAATCTACCAGGGAGCAAGCTGCGCGCTGAGGGCTTCCTAGATGCGCTGAAGGCGGCGGGTGTTCCGTTTGATAATCCGGCCAATATCATACATACATCGGCCACACTGGAGAATGGACGCAAGGCGGCAGCCGCGATGTTGAGTCAGGCGGAAGACCGACCGACCGCTATATTTGCCTGCAACGATCTACTCGCGATCGGGGTAATGAAGGAGGCGCGCAGCGCAGGGTTGTCGATTCCTCTTGATCTGTCCGTAGTGGGTTTTGACAATACGATGCTGGCTGAAATCTGCCATCCTACCTTGACCAGTATTGCCCAGCCTTTGCGTGAGATGACGGAGCAGGCAATGATTCTGCTGAACGAATCCATCGTTAATCCCTCTAGTCCCAAGCGCAAGATTATGCTGATGCCGGAGTTGATTGTTCGTCATTCCACGGGTCCTGCGCCGCTTTAAGTGGCAATGGAATTTGCGCAAACATTAAGAAAGTATAAGCTGCACAATATATATCCCTTATATTATCTGTTATCTGAAGACTTGTTCACCCGCTGCTTTCTGTCGGTGGACAGGTCTTTTGTTGCTTGATTTCTGGTCAGTATCCCCCAATCGCTACTTCGCTTAAACTTCAGGATTGCAAAACCATAAATTCTAAACTATACTTAATGTAAATTGGTTAAGCGCTTACCCCATCTCACCCCATTAGTGGTTGCTTCTCATAAATACCCAGAGCTTTGTTTGATCCTTTTTCATGAATCCATTTCACTGAAGTTTTTTAAGGAGGCGTCACTATGAACGATTTACAGTTCGATCCTACCCGGCCGCTGGATTTAATCGCCGTTGGTAGGCTCTGTATTGACTTGAATGCCAATGAAACCGGAAGACCGATGGAAGAGACGATGACGTTTACCAAATATGTCGGCGGATCTCCCGCCAATATCGTGATCGGCGCAGCGCGGCTAGGAATGAACACTGGTTTCATCGGCAAGATCGCGGATGATCAAATGGGGCGTTTTATCCAAACCTATTTGCAGCAGCATGGCATTGACGACAGTCAGGTGAGCGTTGACCGGACAGGCGCGGTGACTGGACTTGCTTTTACTGAAATACGGAGCCCTCAGGAATGTAGCATTCTGATGTACCGGGACCATGTGGCGGATT
The DNA here is from genome assembly GCA_002438345.1 of Paenibacillus sp. UBA6285. GTDB lineage: Bacteria > Bacillota > Bacilli > Paenibacillales > Paenibacillaceae > Paenibacillus_AQ. The sequence goes on along the minus strand of DJUJ01000187.1, from coordinate 63,176 downwards.
TGCTACTGGATACCGAAGAGATCTCAGAAGATTACATCCGAAAGTCTAAAGCGCTGCTGATCTCAGGCACCGCACTGGCACAAAGCCCGTCCCGTGAAGCCGTGTTTGTCACGCTGGAATTTGCCCGGAAGCATAATGTCACTGTATTTTTTGATCTGGATTATCGTCCATATACCTGGAAGTCAGCCGCAGAAACAGCGGTTTATTATAACCTAGCAGCTGAGAAATGCGATTGTATCATTGGCACTCGTGAGGAATTTAATATGATGGAGAACTTGTACAATGAGACAGATGCTGACGATGAAGCAACGGCAGATCGCTGGTTCTCGCACCAAGCGAAGCTAGTCGTCATCAAGCATGGAGGAAGCGGGTCAATCTCCTATACGGCGGACGGACAAAAGCACCGGAGTGGTATTTTTCCTACGAAGGTATTGAAGACGTTTGGTGCAGGTGATTCTTACGCTTCGGCCTTTATCCACAGTCTAATGCGAGGTGAAAGCGTTAGCGATGCCATGAGACGTGGCAGTGCCTCCGCATCCATCGTCATCTCACGTCATAGCTGCTCCGATGCAATGCCAACTTTAGATGAATTGGAAGCGTTCTTATTAACTAATGAGGAAATCGTCTCAGGGGCTGAGTAATCAGACGGCAGTACCGGAGAACACGAATTCAGTCACTATAGCAATCATTAACATGCTAGCAACAACATTTGCACCAATACATCACTAGAGCCGAAGGAGTGGGTAGGATGGAACAGCAAAACGTACAGGTTCTGCACAATTATATTGACGGGCAATGGGTAGAAGCAGCCACGAAGCAGACAGATCCGGTGTATAATCCGGCCTCGGGTGAGGAATTAGCCAGAGTTCCACTGTCCGGCAGAGAAGATGTAGACCGGGCTGTGGCGGCAGCGAAGATGGCTTTTGCAGGATGGTCCAAAACGCCGGTGCCGCGAAGAGCACGGATCTTGTTCAAATACCAGCAGCTTTTGGTGGAGCATTGGGATGAACTGGCGAGAACGATTACGCTGGAGAACGGAAAAAGCTTTAAGGAAGCCTACGGAGAAGTCCAACGCGGCATCGAGTGTGTGGAATTCGCGGCTGGTGCGCCGACGCTGATGATGGGCCGGCAGCTGCCGGATATCGCGACAGGCATTGAGTCCGGAATGTATCGCTATCCCATCGGTGTGATTGGTGGGATCACTCCATTTAACTTTCCGATGATGGTACCCTGCTGGATGTTCCCGCTAGCTATTGCCTGTGGTAATACCTTTGTGCTGAAGCCCTCCGAACGTACACCGCTGCTGGCGGCGCGTTTAGTGGAACTGATGACGGAAGCCGGACTTCCGAAAGGAGTGCTCAATGTAGTTAACGGAGCACATGATGTTGTAAACGGGCTGCTAGAGCATCCGGATGTTAAAGCGATTTCCTTCGTTGGCTCGCAGCCGGTAGCTGAGTATGTATATAAGAAGGGAACGGCACATTTGAAGCGAGTTCAGGCGTTGGCAGGAGCGAAGAATCATTCCATCGTGCTTGCTGATGCGAACCTTGAAGCTTCGGCATCGCAGATTGTTAATGCTGCTTTCGGCTCTGCCGGAGAGCGCTGCATGGCTTGCTCCGTGGTAACGGTGCAGGAAGAGGTCGCGGATGAGTTAATCTCGATTCTGCTGCGTGAATGTGACAGTATGATCATTGGCAACGGCCTGAGTGAAGACACGTTTCTTGGACCGGTTATCCGCCAAAATCATAAGGACAAAACGGTTGCTTATATCGAACAGGGTGTAGCTGAGGGAGCGAAGTTGCTCAGGGATGGCCGAGAGGACGCCGCTGTGAAGGGACAGGGTTATTTTATCGGACCGACGGTTTTCGATGGGGTGACCCAGGAAATGAAGATCTGGCAGGAGGAAATTTTCGCACCCGTCCTTGCGGTGATCCGCGTTAAGGATGTGGAGGAGGCGGTTGAAGTCGCCAATGCGTCGCGGTTTGCTAACGGAGCCTGCATTTTTACGAACGATGGCGGGAAAGTGCGCTATTTCCGGGAGTATATTGAGTCAGGCATGCTTGGTGTCAATGTCGGTGTGCCAGCACCGATGGCCTTCTTCCCTTTCTCCGGCTGGAAGGATTCCTTTTACGGCGATCTTCATGCGAACGGAAGCGACGGAATCGAATTTTATACACGTAAAAAAGTCGTTACTGCCCGCTGGCAATAACAACAGACGAAGGGAGGGAATTTATGTGGATACGATCAGATTAACGACGGCGCAGGCGCTGGTGAGATTTCTAGATCAGCAATATGTAGACTTTGGCGAAGGACCGGAGCGTTTCGTACACGGTATATTCACCGTTTTCGGTCATGGAAATGTCCTCGGCTTGGGTCAGGCGCTGCAGGAAGCACCAGGTGCATTGACGGTCTACCAGGGGAGAAACGAGCAGGGAATGGTTCATGCAGCAACTGCGTTCGCCAAGCAGAATCGCAGGCGGAGGATTATGGCCTGCACCGCCTCGGTGGGTCCGGGAGCGGCCAACATGCTGACGGCCGCCGCCACCGCGACAGCGAATCAGATTCCGGTGCTACTGCTGCCCGGCGACACATTTGCTACCCGCCAGCCCGATCCAGTGCTACAGCAAATGGAGCATACCTATAACCTGTCGATCACGGTCAACGACGCATTTAAAGCGGTGAGTAAATATTGGGATCGGATCTATCGACCGGAGCAGCTGATGTCGGCATTGCTGAATGCAATGCGTGTGCTGACCGATCAGGCCGACACCGGAGCGGTTACGATCGCACTGCCACAGGATGTGCAAGGGGAAGCTTGGGACTATCCGATTGAGTTCTTCCGCAAGCGCATCCACCGGGTCGTTTCCCGTCTTCCCCGTCCAGATGAGATTGCCGCGGCGGCTGATCTTATTGCCGGTAAACAGCGACCTTTGCTGGTCTGCGGTGGAGGAGTCCGGTATGCGAATGCTGGAGCGGACTTACGCGCTTTTGCCGAGAAATTCGCCATCCCGTTCGGCGAAACGCAGGCTGGAAAAAGTGCAGTGGCAAGCGATTGTGCCTACAATCTCGGTGGTATAGGCGTTACCGGCAATGGCAGTGCCAATGCCCTGGCCACAGAAGCGGATCTGGTGATCGGTGTTGGCACTCGGTTTACGGACTTTACCACTGCTTCGAAGAGTCTGTTTGCGCATTCCGAAGTGGAGTTTCTGACGATCAATGCCTCTCCTTATCATGCCGCTAAACTGGATGCTCTGGCTGTAGTCTGCGATGCTGCCGAAGGTTTGAAAGCGCTGACGGAAGCCTTGGAGGAGCGCGGTTACCGTTCAGGATATACGGACGAAATCGTGTCGGCAAGGAAGGCGTGGGAAGTGGAAAGAGAGCGTCTCACAGGCGTGGAGTATCCGGTGAAGGAGGATGCGAACAGTGCTTCAGCTTCCTTTGTGCCCGAAATTGCCGGGCACTTGGATGACAAGCTTTCCGAGTATGCGGCGATGCTGAATACTTCTCTGACGCAAACACAAGTACTCGGGATACTCAATGAGCACCTCCCGAAAGACGCTATAGTCATTGGGGCCGCAGGCAGTCTGCCAGGTGATATGCAGCGGATGTGGAATTGCGCTGTGCCGGATACTTACCATATGGAATACGGTTTTTCGTGCATGGGTTATGAAATCTCCGGTGCACTCGGCGTGAAATTGGCTGAACCGGAACGGGAGGTTTATGCGCTGGTAGGAGACGGTAGCTATCAAATGATGCACTCTGAACTGGTGACAAGCCTTCAGGAGAACAAGAAAATTAACGTGATTCTGCTGGACAATGCTGGCTTCGGTTGTATTAACAATTTGCGTTNNCTGCAGATGGAGCAGGGTCTAAACAGCATGGCCACTGAATTTCGCTACCGCAGCCCGGAGGGCCAATTGAGTGGAGAACTGATGCACATAGATTATGCCGCCAGTGCCGCCGGTTATGGAGTCAAAACCTTCCGTGCGACGACGCCTGAACAGCTTCTAAACGCACTTGAGGAAGCTCGAATGCAAGAGCGGTCCACGCTGATCGACATCAAGGTGTTGCCAAAGACAATGACACATGGCTACGGAGCCTGGTGGCATGTCGGTGTACCGGAAGTGTCCAACAGTGAAGCGGTCCAAGCGGCCTATGAGCAGAAGCTTGGGCAGCTTGGAAAGGCGCGAAGTTATTAGAATCTGTAATATTGTGAAACGGAAGGGGTAGAATCGATGATGTTCAAAGAACATGCGGTCAAGCTGGCGATTGCTCCCATCGCTTGGACCAATGACGATATGCCTGAACTGGGAAAGGACAATACCTTTGAACAGTGCATTAGCGAGATGGCACTTGCCGGGTTCCAGGGAAGTGAGGTAGGAAATAAATATCCACGCTCCCCGGAGCAGCTGCACCGGGCACTGGGACTTCGTGGACTTGAAATTGCTAGCGCCTGGTTCAGCGCGTATCTGACTGTGCGTCCGTATGAGGAGACAGCTGAGGCCTTTCGCGCGCACCGTGATTTTTTACATGCGATGGGGGCAAAAGTGATTGTGGTTTCAGAGCAGGGGCGGAGCATTCAGGGGCAAATGGATACACCGCTGTTCGCTAATAAGCCTGTGTTCACGGAAGCAGAGTGGGTCACACTTGCTAATGGACTGAGCGGACTGGGTCGCCTGGCTGCCGAAAAAGATATGACACTTGTGTATCACCACCATATGGGGACTGGTATACAGACGGGGGCTGAAATTGCCCAACTGATGAAACTTACGGAGCCCAGTGAGGTATCCCTACTGTTCGATACTGGCCATTTGGCCTTTGCCGGTGAGAATCCCTTGGAAGTGCTACGAGAGCATTTACCCCGGATTAAACATGTACATCTGAAAGATATACGTGCTGAGGTCACCCAGCGTGTCATGCAGGATCAGCTCAGCTTTCTGCAGGCTGTAAAAGCGGGAGCATTCACCGTACCTGGTGATGGCTGCATTTCGTTTGAAGAGATTTTCTCGGAATTGGCACAGCACTCCTATACAGGATGGTTCGTGGTCGAAGCGGAGCAGGACCCGGCGCTTGCAGATCCGTTAGAATATGCGATAAAGGCGCGCCGTTATATCAGGGATATCAGCGGTTTATAAGTCAATGACTGGCAGTCAATCATTGTTTGACGGACGGGCAGATATATATGCGGGGTTGCACGGCTACAGCTGTGCGCACCCCGCATTTTTCAATATCTAATCAATGATAAGTTTACTATATACATAACTTCTTAATGTTTTGGTAAAGGGTTATCAGTCTACATCACTACAAACCGAAGGTGCATTTCTCGGCTTGGCTTTACCGTATCGCCTATAACCACTGCTTGAATCTACTGCGCAAGCGTCGCCTGCAAAAGCAGGTCATGCGTATCTTCCGGCCAGAGGTTATGTCTGCAAGTCCCGAACAAGAGCTGGATGATCGGTTGTATAATCCTTCATTATCAGCTGCGTTATTGCGGTTGTCTCTGGAGGAGAGAAATATGCTTATTCTGCGGGTGTTTGAGGAGAAAACATATACAGAGATAAGTGAGATTCTAGAGGTTAGGCCCAATGCGCTGACTAAGAGGATGAATCGAATCAAGCATAGTATATCAACCCGAAAACGATCGTTCTCACTGAGGATGAGGAATAAAACAACAGCTGTTGCCAGTATGTTAACACTATTTTNNGATCTCTGTGACCGCTTATGCTGCGTCGGAATATATTCAGATCCGCAATAGTGAAGGGGTAGTGAAGGTTCAACATGTCGCGCCGAATGAAGCAGCGGGAGTAGCGTCTTTTGACAAATATGCAGCGCAGGTAGACGCATTTGCTAAACCGGATGAACTGATCGCCTATCTTGTGAAAAATAAAGCAGGCGCATTAGGCTTGGCGACAGAATTGTCTTTTAAGTATAAAGAGCAGCGGATAGGTGCATATACTGATTTCTTGAAGGAAATCAAACGGACAGGGGCACCGAAGCTCGGAGCCCGGCTGGATAAGCGCTACTTATTCGAAGGACAACGCTTATATAGGTATCTCTGCATCGATCATGCATGGTGGCAAAATGTTTGTAGAGCAGGAGCCTGAGAATCAAGCGAATAAAATTATGGTCGCAGGGACAGAAGCGATCTATAACAAAGTAGTAAAGGAAGAGGTCAGCTACGATTATCTGAATTGGTATAATGAGAAGCAGGATGCGTATTATACACTCACTAGCTATGGAGATAAGACTTTGACTAAGGAGTAATTTTTGCAGTTGGCTGGGGAGCTGTTGAAGTAGAAGAGTAGCAGGATATAAAAAAGGACAAACACGAAGCCTAAACCTCGTGATTGTCCTTTTTCTATTATTGGGAAGCTTAGCGCAAATTAGCCTTCCAGCAGCAGTGCTTCTGGATCTTCCAGCAATTCCTTCACTTTGACGAGGAAGCTTACCGCTTCAGAGCCGTCAACGATCCGGTGATCGTAGGAAAGGGCGATATACATCATTGGACGGTTAACGGTTCTTTCTTCATCCAGCGCGATTGGACGCAATTGAATCTTGTGCATCCCTAGAATACCTACTTGAGGGGTATTCAGAATCGGAGTGGATAACAAGGAACCAAATACACCACCGTTGGTGATGGTGAACGTACCGCCTTGAAGCTCGGAGAGGCTAAGCGTATTAGCGCGTGCCTTGGAAGCAAGTTCGCCAATCTGACGTTCGATTTCCGGGAAGCTGAGGCGATCCGCGTCACGGACAACCGGAACCACCAGTCCTTCTTTAGCGGCAACGGCAATACCGATGTCGTAGAATTTCTTAACGACCAGATCTTCACCGTCGATCTCTGCGTTCAGCAGTGGATAGGTCTTCAGTGCACCGATCACGGCTTTGGTGAAGAAGGACATGAAGCCTAGTCCAACTTCATGCTTCTCTTTAAAAGCATCCTTGCGGCGCTTGCGGATGTCGAGGATCGCTGTCATGTCCACCTCGTTGAAGGTGGTGAGCATGGCTGCGGTCTGCTGCGCTTCTACCAAGCGGCTGGCAATCGTGAGCCGTCTGCGCGACATGCGCTTGCGCTCCACGTTCTTGCCATCCTCCGGCGCGGCTTTGCTCGCTGCCGGCTTCGGTGGCTCCGGCTTGGCTTGCGCCGCCGGAGCTACCGGTGCAGCGGCCTGCGGCGCTGCTGCACCATGACCCGACACATCGGCCTGACCAATCCGGCCGATAGGATCACGGGCGCTAACCTCGCCGAGGTCGATGCCGCGCTCCCGTGCCAGCTTGCGTGCGCCCGGCGATGCCAGTGCAGCGGGGCTTTCGCCACCCGCTACAGCGACTTCGGGCGCTGCTACAGGTGCGGCTGCTGCGCTGCCGCTTGCCGGTGCCGCTTCAGGCGCTTTGCTCTCAGCGGCCTGCGGTGTACTGCCGCTAGCGGCTCCAATGATGCCGATGGCTTCGCCAACGGCTACGTTCTCGCCCGCTTGACGTAGGATGGAGGAGATGACACCCTCCACCTCCGCACTAATCTCGAGATTGACCTTATCGGTTTCTAGCTCAGCAAGCACATCCCCTTGACCGACGGTATCGCCTTCTTTAACTAACCACTTATAGATCGTTCCTTCGGATATGGATTCGCCCAAATCGGGTACTAAGATTTCTGACACAGGCCGTGACCTCCCCCAACATAATGGTTTACGCTATTGTGATACCGTCCTCTTAAGAGGACGGTACAGCCGTTTGTACTTGTGAATTTGATTTTAGGGCCTCTGTAACAATTCTACGTTGTTCAAAGCTATGAACATCTGCATAACCACTGGCCGGGCTAGAACGTTCTGGACGACCGATATATCTCACGCTTGTATTCTGTGGTGCGATGGCGCGTAACCGAGGTTCGGTGTAGCTCCAGCCACCCATATTCTTCGGCTCTTCTTGCACCCAGACAATTTCCTGAAGAGAGCGGAAGGCATTTAAATGTTCGCTCAGCTCGCGTTCTGGGAACGGGTAGAGTTGCTCTAGGCGAAGGACATGCAACCAAGACCAATCCTTATCTGAAGCAGCTTCTAGCTCTGTTTGGATATCGATAGCTACTTTACCGCTGCAGACTACTAGGCGTTTGACCTCACCTGGTTTCTGGCCTAGAAGAGGCTCTGCTAACACAGGCTGGAATTGTNNATAATCACCAGTGGCTTAGCGTCTTCCTGCCCACATAAAGCAGCTTGGCGCCGCAAGAGATGGAAATATTGAGAAGCGGTGGTCAAGTTGGCAACGGTCCAGTTCTCTTCCGCGGACAACTGTAGGAAGCGTTCCAATCTACCGCTAGAATGCTCGGGTCCCTGTCCTTCGTAGCCATGTGGTAACATAACGACAAGATTGCTACGTTGCGTCCATTTCGCACGTCCGGCGGCAATGAACTGATCAAATATAACCTGACCTGCATTGGCGAAGTCGCCATATTGTGCTTCCCAGATGGCGAAAGTTTCTGGTGCGAACACATTATAACCATACTCAAAGCCTAGTACAGAAGCTTCAGATAGCGGACTGTTGTATACGCCAAAGGAAGCGCGGGAATCACTTAGCTGATGAAGTGGAGAGAATAATTCTCCTGTCTTACTGTCGTGCAGCACCAGATGGCGGTGTGCGAAGGTGCCGCGTTGTGCATCCTGACCGCTAAGTCTAATAGGCGTTCCATCCTTCAGAATGGTTGCGAAGGCGAGAGACTCAGCGAGTGCCCAGTCGACCTTTTCACCCTCATTCAGCGCATCCTTGCGACGCTGCAGAATTCGCTCCAGCTTCGGGTAGACTTGGAATCCATCAGGAACTGTCAGTAGCTCACGATTGATCTCTTGCAGACTGGAGATCGGTACGGCTGTAGTGCCTGCCGCTGAGCGCTCCGTTTGAAGAGGAATGAAGGCTTTCGGTTCTTTTTTCTTGTAATTGCCTTCCTTCATACTATCGTAAGCACGTTGCAATACGCCTTCTGTTTCAGCGTGCATCTTTTGGACATCATCAGCTGTAAGGATTTTTTCACGCTGTAGTCGCTCCGCATACACCTTGTAGACGGTTGGATGATTGCGTACCCTACTGTAGACGATAGGTTGTGTAGTTTCAGGATCATCCATTTCGTTGTGTCCATGACGACGGTAGCCGATGAGATCAATGACGAAATCCTTTTTGAATTGATTGCGATATGCGCTAGCTAAACGAACTGCTGATATACAGGCCTCAGGATCATCAGCGTTGACATGGATAATTGGAATTTCATATCCTTTGGCGATGTCACTCGCATAATGCGTTGAACGGGAGTCTTCACTTTCTGTCGTAAAGCCGATCCGGTTATTAACAATAATATGGATCGTCCCACCATTCTGAGAACCTTGAAGTTTGCCGATATTAAGTGTTTCTGCAACAATCCCTTCACCTGGAAAAGCAGCATCGCCATGCATCAGCACCGCCATTGCTTTACTGGTATCAATCTTCGGCAATCCGGCTGTGCTCCGATCTTCTTGCGCAGCGCGAGTGAAGCCTTCCACGACAGGATTGACGAATTCCAAGTGACTTGGGTTATTCGCTAGTGTTATTCTTGTGCGTACGGTTTCTCCTTCATGGACAGCACGGTCTGCGCCGAGATGGTATTTCACATCACCCGTCCAGCCATAGTTAATGCCTGTAGAGCCTTCGGAAGGGAAAAGCTCCTTGTTCGGAGAATGATGAAACTCTGAAAATATAATATCATAAGGTTTGCCCAAAATATGTGCAAGAACGTTGAGGCGACCACGATGCGCCATGCCCATCAGAATATGCTCTGCGCCGTCATGCGCAGCAGCGCGTACGATTTCATCCAGCATAGGTACGAGAGCGTCATTGCCTTCCAAGCTGAAACGCTTCTGACCCACAAAGGTCTTGTGGAGGAAGGTTTCGAATTGCTCTACTTGGATCAGGCGGTTCAGCAGCTCTTTGCGTTCTGAATTATTTAAAGGTGCTGGTGAGCTTGTGGATTCTGCCTGTCTGTTCAACCATTTCAGTTCCTGTTCTTCATGTACATGCCCGAATTCATAGGCGATTGTCTTGGTGTATGCCTGACGCATACGCTGAACAGCATCCCACCCGGTATGAACATCATTCGGCGCATTCTCCCAAATGAGCGTGGCAGGTAGTGCGATCAGATCCTCACGAGTCAGCTCATAGGTTTCGAGTTCGAGATATTTAGCCATGGGATTGTGGTCCCGCTCTAGCGGATCAATTTCAGCGGCCATATGGCCATATATACGAATATTAGCGATTAGCTTGGAAGCTCTTACTGCCTTTCTAAGCCATTCGGTGTCTCCCGAAATGCGAGGCTGTGGAGCCGGTTCGCTATCCGGTGTTAATGGTGGTGGACCCGAATTTGTAAAAAGCTCACGATAATTATTCTCTACGGTAGAAGGATCTTTCACAAACTGTTCATATCTTTCTTGAATGTAGCCTAAATTGGGTCCGTAATACTTACTCCAAATGGATTCGTTATAGGGCTCTTTGGCTGCCATGAATACATCCTCCTTAACGGATGAACTCCATACGTGACACTTTGTGTCAACGCTTACTGGAGCTGTGATGATTGCGGTTTCATTTCTTATCTTATTGTGCTACTTTCCACACGTGTAATCAATTCATTCTTTCGTCCAATACGTTCGCAAAATGGTATGGGTTAGCTTGTTCTACTGAAAAGAACGATGTTTCTTCTCATTACCCATTCCAATGGCCTACTAAAATGATTCTAATATCCTTATTTTTAACTAAAGGGGAAGAAAGTATCGTTATATTGGCTTAATTAATTTTATGAATAGGACGAGTATCGTGTTAATAGGACAGGATATCCTAAAAAAGAGATTCTATTTTTTGTTTTTTAATGGAAAAACTAATCAGAAATCGACAAACTTTTCCACTTTAGTATAGTATAATGTTATTGCAGTTAGCGTTTTCATATATTTCAAAGTAGATCCTTTCGTGTAAAGGGTCCAGTAAAAGGTAAACCTGCCGAAAGACAGGGGCACAAAGTCGCGGGTCTAAGGTAGAAATACTATGACAGCCGGATTGCCTGGGGACGTAAAATCTTAGGAGGAGATTTTTTGGACAAGTCCAACCAGGGAAGCAACAGAGAACAGCAGGTCATTGATCTAGACGTTGAGTGGGTACATTTATTATTAGCAGCTAAGAAGGCTGGCATAAAGACAGATGAAATTCGTCAATTCTTTCATGAGAAGACTGTGCAAGCCGTGCAGTAATACATTTAGAGCGTTATATTTCGAAAAAGGGCANNAAATATATGAAAGTATAAGTTTCACACCGTATATGATCATTATATTTTGCTTGAATACAAACGCCTTCGCGGTCCATGTTAGGAGGGCGAAGGCGTTTATGCTTGATAGTATGAGTAGAAGAGGATCTTATCAGGTCAGTGGAATATTAATCCTTCTGATCAAGGCGCCATTTCTGGTAGTCCAGAAACTCCTTGAATTCGCGTTTGCTTATGCCTGATGCCATAGCTTCCTGCACCAATCGGAACCATTCCGAATCTAAAGGTGATTCCTCAGCATCATTAGGCTCTCCATAGAGTAAAGCGTGGATGGATACCTGAAGCGCGTCGGCGATCTTTTCGATAAACTGGATTGAAGGATTGGATTGGATGTTTCTCTCCACATTGCTAAGATACGACTTAGCAACATCCGCTCTGTCCGCAAGCTCAGATAGGGACAGTCCCTTTTCTAGGCGGAGATGCTGGATACGTTGGCCCATATTTTGTGGCACTATGCTGACGCCCCTCCGTAATTTTTGTTATTAGTATAGCAAATATCAATAAATTCGACAAAGTTTATTGTAAAGAGAAGAGCAGCATCTACTTATCCGCTTTCCGGAATAAGAATCTGCTGCTCTTCGAATGGAAGACTTATTAGATTATCTAGCGGATCCAGCAGTTTGTTTAGCTACGAAATCCCAAGTCAGTGTTAAGCTATCACCTTGGAAAATATTTTGATCTTGGTTATTTTCCACAAATTCAAATTGGACTGAGAAGCTGTCATTGGTGCCGGCTTTAATGCCAGATGCTTCAGTAAAGAGTTGATCCCAACCCGTATTTTTTACGAGGTCTGGATGCTGACTTTTTAAAGCAGCTAGTGTAGTCTCATAAACTACATCTTCCGGAGCGACGACAGGTATTCCCTTATCATTATTTCTAAGGAATTTAACTTTGATGAACTCTGCTAAATCCAGGTAGTTATCACCTTTAGCATCCGTAATTTGAGTGGTTGTGTTCAGTATAATAGACCCAATATCGAGCGAACCGTCATTTTTTAATTTGAAACTTCTAAGCACAGTATCACCTGGCTTCAGGTTTGCAATATTTACGATAACGGAAGGGTCGGAGTTCAAATCGAGTGTACCTGCAGCAAATGTAGCAGTGCTTTGTGCAGTGTCGCTAAAGTAAGCGAAGGTTCCTCCACCAATCAATGATAAACCTAGTGCTGCAGATGCTACGCCAAGACCCAATGTTTTCTTGATACCCATAATAAAATTCCTCCTCGGTTTTTGTGGTTTTTTTGATAAAACGTATATATTGTGACTTCCGGTTCGTAAGCGGAAGCGGACAACTACTTATTACTGTATTTCTGTTGGGGGTGGAGAGGCAGGCAGTATGGGCGCATTTTTCTTTTCGAGAGCAGCTACAGCCTTCCATGACGAATACAGAGCATAGAGCAGGAGCATCAAGCCTGGTACGATCATGAGCACGACACTTCCAGCTTTGGAAACCGCGAAATTCATAGCGTAACCTACAAAAGGTACGGTGACCCCGGTATACTCAGCTGTAACATTCGTTGAACGGGTAGGGTTCATATCGGGCGCATCATTGTTATCGCCTTTAGTGCGATACATGGCTTGACCAGTAGCGCTGTTCATTGTTGCTTCTACAACACGGTGAGTAATGAGTAGGTTATCTTCATTTCTAAAGGTGATGACATCGCCCTTTTTGAAGCGATTCATATCTCCTCCGGGTTTTAATGCGACAATCGATCCGGTCTGAATCCCTGGTTCCATCGAACCTGAAAGTACAGATTTGATTTGGTATCCGAAGAAGGCAGGTTCACCGCCGGAGGCCTTGGATAAAACTACGGCTACCACCAGCAGGATGAAAATCACAAGCATGATGCTCGATAATATATTGTTGATCATTTTTTTAATCCGCATATTATTCTCCACCTTTAACTTGTTGAGGGTTGGAAGGAGCTTGTGTTGCTGCCGGTGGGGAAGAAGAAGCTGTATCTTCCGCTTTTGGCGTCTCCTGAGGAACCTCTTGCTGTGGTACATCTTTTGGAGTCGTTAGCTCTTCGCCAATTTCCGGTTCGACCGGGTTAGTAGCTGGGGCTTTAGGGTCTTCTTTNNAGCTTCACCTGTCGGTGAAGTCTCTTCCGCCTTTGCATTCTCTTCAGCTTTCGCTTTGTCCTCGGCTTCTTGCTTTTCTTTTTTCTCCAGGGCCAAACGCTCTTCTTCTTTTTTCGCTTGTTCCAGCGCCTCTAGTCGGGCTTTCTCAAGCGCTTCCAATTGCTGGTCACGGGTTTGACTGATCAATTGGAGTTGACTCTGAAGATTGCTGATTCCTGAAGTAGCCGATTCTTTAAGACCATTCATTTCAGTGTTGAGACTTTCGTAAGTGGAGGTAAGTTCGCTAGAGATATTGCCGGCCGGCTGATTAAAAGCAATCAGGAAGGGCAGGGGCTGCTGAAACGCTCTGTTGCTTAACTCAAGTTGTCCATAAACATCACTGGTCACTACCGAAGCAAATGGAAGACCTATGTCGTGAATGGAGCTTAGGTAATGAATTACTCCATTTAAGGAAGCATTCAAGGATTCAGAGAGTACACCGCTTTGATTCAGACTATTTTGTAGGTCACTGAAGAATTGTTCATCCTTGATTTCTAGACAGTTTGAATCTAGTGAGGTCATATATCCTCCAATCTGGAATAGTACGGCTGCTGCTGCATTTAGCTCACTATTGATGTCATTCCAAATCTGGCTGTTGCTAGCCAGCTGCTCATTAACGCCATCGATTTGGGATTGAAGCGCGGAGATTTGCGTGGAAATCTCTTGCGCTGCGACATCAAGCTCATCCAGCGACATGCCTTCTATTCCCGAAACGTCTGAGAGACTGCCCGAGAGGGTATAGCTTTGCAGCGATCCTTTTAAAGCAACAGCACTTTCGACATGATCTTTGAGTTCTGAAAGAAGTCCCTTGATTGAGTTTGGAAATACTTCGCAAAAGCTAATTGTGCTAGTGGCTTTTGTAGTAGCTCCAAAACCACCATAGGTACTACCCACTTGCTGCGAGGTATACAGAAACAAGACGGAGACAGCCATGCCTGATTGCAGAACACGTAATCCGATTTGCCTCTTTCTTTTAGGTCTTCTTTTTGCTGATCTGGGTCTCAGAGGAATACCTCCCCTCAATGTCTTGAGTTTCTTTGGTTCGTTATTATCGTTCTTTATTAAGAACGACTTCTTGTATTGAATAATACAGGGAATAAATCAAAAAGAAAACTGCCAATAAGTCTCGTTTGTGCTCTATAAAGAACAAAAATGGCAATTTATCTCTATTTCTCTCATTTTATCGCTTGTTATCTAATTATATTCGCAATAAAGAACGATGCTAAAAAAGGGATTGCATTAAAATAGCCGACTCTCGCGAGAGTCGGCTATAAAGAATCATCGGGGTTCAATTAGAGGTATGGGTAGGGAGGACGCGCAAAAAAAGAGGCCCTAAGGCCTCTACTCTGTATTGAGTGGTGTTCCAATATCATTTAACTTGCGTGTTACAACATCATCATAGAGACGTTGCAGCCATTTTAGCTCAGTCAGGGTGTGCTCGTAGGTGCCGTACATGAGATGAAGTGCGGAACGAGGAACAATAGGAATATGCTCTTCATACACCTGATATGCCAGATTCACTTGATGCTCCGTTTCACGGATACGTTCCTCGAGTAATTTCTCTACCTTGCTTTGATCGACATGACGGGTCATGGCAAGAGCCATATACATCGGATGAAAGAAGGGCTCGTTCTTCTTAATCTGCTGTAGAATTAGCTGCTCGAATAAAGTTTTGCCTTGTTCAGTAATACCGTAAATCGTTTTGTCTGGACGATCACTGCTGCTAATAACCTCTAAGGCCTCGATATAACCATCTTGTGCAAGCTTATCGACAGCGTAATAGAGAGATCCGAGCTGCAGCTTTGTAATTCGGTCCATGGAGCGCTCTTTCATAACCAGTGTAATTTCATAGGGATGCATGTTCCGTTCCAGCAGTAGACCGAGAATTGCCAATTTCATCGACATAATGGTTACCTTTTGTCCTCGGACGCCTGAACAGCTTTACCTGGAATGGTGAGACGGTCTTTTGGCATAAGCAGCACAAAGACTAAACCAAGGGCGGCAGGAATCAAGGCCCACATAAAGGTATGCGCGATAGAAGAGGACAGTGCACTAGATATTTTCTCTAAGATTTCAGGTGGAATCTTGGCTCTTGCTTCAGGTGTCAGGGCCGCACGTGGATCGCCGAAGGCCGCTGACTGCTCACTACCACCAAAAGCATCGCTAATACTGCTGGTGAAGCTATTTCGCTGAATAATGCCGAAGATCGTAATCCCCAGCGTCATCCCAAGAGAGCGCATAAAGGTACTTGTCGAAGTTGCCGAACCGCGTTGGCGCATATCGAAATTATGGATCGCCGCCATACTCAGTACGGAGAAGGAGAAGCCCACGCCGAACCCAGTCAAGGCCATGAATACATTAAGCATGAGACGGGAGGTATCTGGTGATAAAGTGCTTAGACTGTAGACACCTGCGACAAAGCAGACTGCGGATAGGATCATAATGTTGCGGAAGCTGGTTTTTGTTGTAAGTAGCCCTCCAGTCTGACTGCCAACGACCGTACCGATCATCATCGGCATGAGAATCAGGCCTGAGTTCGTAGCTGAACCACCAAATACGCCTTGCGNNAAGATAGGAATGTAGATAGTAGCTACGATAAAGGCAGAGCCATAGAACAAGCTGGTCACGCTACTTGTTGCAAACAGTCGTTTGCGGAACATCGCGAACGAGATGATAGGTTCAGCCGCCACTCTCTCAATGAAGATGAACGCCAGCAAGAGAACAGCAAAGCCCGCGAATAAGCCGAGGATGACACTAGAATCCCAAGCGTATTGGTTGCCTCCCAGTTCTAGCGCAAACATTAGGCAGATAATGGCGCCGACGAGAGTGAAGGCTCCGCCCCAGTCGATGCGCTGTTTAGCGTGAGAGATCGATTCCTTGTAAGAAGTTGCAATCAGAAAAAGTGCAATAATTCCGAGTGGCAGGTTAATGTAAAATACCCACTGCCAGCCAACATAGTCGGTAATATATGCACCCAGTAACGGTCCGAGTACACTGGAGATTCCGAAGACGGCACCGAATAGGCCGGTCAGCTTTCCTCTTTTTTCAGGTGGGTAAATGTCGAAGACGATGGTGAAGGCGATTGGCATTAGTGCGCCGCCGCCGATCCCTTGAATCGCGCGGTAAATGCTGAGCTGTGTAATACTGGTGGCAGTACCGCACAGAGCCGAGCCAATCAGGAATACAATCAGACCGAACATGAAGAAACGTTTACGTCCATACATATCCGAAAGCTTGCCGAAGATAGGGGTTCCAGCCATTACCATGACCATATAAGCCGAGGTGACCCATACGATTTTGTCCAGACCACCAAGGTCGGAGACAATGGTACCCATAGCTGAAGCTACAATGGTATTGTCCATAGCGGACATAAGAATACCGAGCAGCAG
>DJUJ01000187.1:40612-46269 GCA_002438345.1 Paenibacillus sp. UBA6285 | reverse complement strand
CGAAGGCGTTTATGCTTGAAAAAATGGAATTGGAGCGTGATAGGAATTAAGGATGTCTCTTGACATACCCTACGGGGGTATATTATATTATTAGCAAGGAGGCTGATTCCTATGTCTACTAGTAAGCAAGAACAAACTGAGAAATCCTGTGAAGCTGACTGTCATTCTTCAGCATCTGGAGAACGAATGAGTCATCATTCGGCAGATTTTAAGAGTAGTTTGAATACTCGCCTCAACCGGATTGAGGGTCAGATCCGCGGGATAAAGGGTATGATAGAGCGGGATACTTATTGTGATGATGTGCTCAACCAGCTCGCAGCCGTTCAAGCGGCACTAAACGGTGTTGGAAAGATGCTACTGGAAGGGCATATGAAGAGTTGTATTGTTGAACGAATCGAAGCCGGTGAACATGAGGTTATCGATGAGCTGCTAATTACGGTTAACAAATTAATGAAATAATAAGCTAATGTTCCTAGAGCATGGCTTCATAACATTTATTGGAGGTAATCATAATGTCAAATGCTACACTTAATGTAGAAGGAATGTCTTGTGGTCACTGTGTCAGCTCTGTAGAGAAGGCTGTAGGCAATCTTGGAGCTACTGCTAAAGTTGATCTTGCTGCTAAGAAGGTTTCCGTTGAGTACGATGAGAACAAGGTGAGTCTTGGAGCCATTAAAGAAGCCATTGAAGATCAAGGGTATGATGTAGTTTAATTTGAAGTACAGTAATAAGGCTTGGAGCTGTTTGGGGAATTGCCCAAGCTCCAAAGCCTTTTCTTTTTTTAGAAATTATCATACCCTATAGGGGTATGAGGAGGCTTGGGAATCATGGATAAGTTAAAAACAACAGCTTCACTCAATGAACAGCAAGCGACCGTACAGATTACAGGCATGACCTGTTCTGCTTGTGCAGCTCGAATTGAGAAAGGTTTGTCCCGGATGGAGGGTGTTTCTCGCGCAAATGTAAATTTAGCCTTGGAACAAGCTACTGTCGGATTCGATCCTTCTGTATCAGGGTTACCACAAATTGAAGATAAAATCCGCGTTCTTGGTTATGATACCGTCAAAGAGACCGCGGATTTTGATATATCAGGCATGACCTGCGCTGCATGCTCGGCGCGGATCGAAAAGGTGTTGAGTCGTACGCCGGGTATCGCAGCAGTGAACGTGAATTTAGCACTGGAAACGGCACATGTAGAATATACTCCCGGTAATATTAGTCCAAGAGAGATCATGGAGAAGGTAAGCAATATCGGATATAAAGCTACCCTTAAAGAAGACCGCAAGGATCATGTGGATCGTCGTGTACAGGAAATTCAGCATAAGAAATGGAAGTGGATCATTTCTGCTATTCTTTCTTTCCCATTATTATGGGCGATGGCAGGTCATTTCTCATTCACAAGCTGGATTCCAACACCAGACCTATTTATGAATCCTTGGTTTCAGCTTGTTCTGGCGACTCCCGTACAGTTTATCATCGGCTGGCAGTTCTACGTAGGCGCGTATAAAGCACTTCGTAACGGGAGTGCGAATATGGATGTGTTGGTCGTACTGGGAACCTCAGCAGCGTATTTCTACAGTCTTTATCTGACGATTGATTCATTAAGTATGAAGGGAATGAATCATACCGTAGAAATGTATTATGAGACGAGTGCTGTTCTCATCACGCTCATCCTCGTCGGTAAATGGTTCGAGGCGCTAGCGAAAGGACGTTCCTCTGACGCCATTAAGAGCTTAATGGGGCTACAGGCAAAGACGGCCCTCGTGATCCGCGATGGCAAAGAAATGAATATCTCGACAGATGAAGTGATTCCCGGCGATATTGTATTGGTGAAGCCTGGAACAAAGGTGCCAGTGGATGGCGAGGTAGTAGAGGGTTCCTCTTCAGTGGACGAGTCTATGTTGACCGGCGAAAGTATTCCTGTAGAGAAAAAACCAGGAGATACCGTTATCGGTGCTACTTTAAATAAGAATGGGATCTTGAGAATCAAAGCAAACAAAGTAGGAAGAGACACTGCACTTGCCCAAATCATAAGAGTAGTGGAAGAGGCCCAGGGCTCTAAAGCGCCGATTCAGCGGATCGCGGATGTCATTTCAGGAATTTTTGTACCGATTGTTGTAGGTATTGCGTTGATCACTTTCTTGGTCTGGTACTTCTGGGCAGCACCTGGTCAATTCGCCGATGCCCTTGAAAAAGCCATTGCGGTGCTCGTAATCGCTTGTCCATGTGCACTAGGTCTAGCAACCCCAACCTCCATTATGGCGGGATCGGGCCGCGCTGCGGAGCTTGGCATCCTGTTCAAGGGTGGTGAGCATTTAGAAGGTGCACAAGGAATTAAGATTGTTGTCTTAGATAAGACAGGTACGGTTACAAACGGTAAACCCGTGCTGACTGATGTCGTGACTACAACTGGAATTGCCGCTTATGGTAAAGAAAATGCCGAGAATCGTCTATTAGCCTTAACTGCTGCAGCTGAGAAATTATCAGAGCATCCGCTTGCAGAAGCCATTGTAGCAGGAGCTGCCGAAAGAGGATTGACCTTACCTACCGCTGAACAGTTTGATAATATACCTGGACGAGGGATTATGGCTGTCGTCTCCGATCAACAAGTTAAGGTGGGTACGCGGCGAATGATGGAAGATCATCAATTGGACATCACAGAGTGGGCCCCAATCATGAAGAGACTGGAAGAGGCGGGAAAGACAGCTATGCTTGTGGCGGTAGACGATGAAATTGCCGGGATTGTCGCTGTGGCTGACACGATTAAGCCAACCTCAAAAGCAGCTGTAGCCGCGCTTCATGAGATGGGTATAGAGGTCGTTATGATTACAGGAGACAATAAAATTACAGCCGAAGCTATTGCGAAGCTAGCAGGTATTCGAAAAGTGTTAGCAGAGGTTCTGCCCGAAGGCAAAGCGGAGGAAGTTCGTAAGCTGCAGCGGAATGGGACAAAGGTAGCCATGGTTGGGGATGGGATCAATGATGCTCCTGCGCTGGCTACTGCAGATACGGGTATGGCGATCGGTACAGGTACGGATGTAGCTATGGAGGCTGCAGATATTACGCTGATGCGGGGAGATCTGAAGAGCATACCCGATGCCATTATGATGAGCCGCAAAACGATGAGCAATATTAAGCAGAATTTGTTCTGGGCGCTTGCATACAATACAATAGGTATACCGATTGCTGCACTCGGGTTTCTAGCTCCATGGCTAGCTGGAGCTGCGATGGCATTCAGTTCCGTGTCCGTCGTATTGAATGCACTTCGGCTACAGCGGGTTAAGATGTAAGAGAATCATAACTATGTAAGGAGTGGCCGCTGTGCAAGAAAACAACGAGACAATATCTCTATTAATGAGACATGCATCCGTCCGCAAGTATCAGGATAAGCCAGTAAGTGAAGAGCAGCTTACAGCGATTATTGAAGCAGGTCAAATGGCTTCGACTTCCAGCAGTGTACAAGCCTATAGTGTTATTGCAGTGACTGACTCGGCTCAAAAAGCAGAGCTTGCCGGATTAGCAGGCAATCAGGCTTATATAGAACAATGCCCAGTCTTCTTGGTCTGGTGTGCGGATCTGTATCGTCTGAGTGAGGTGACGAAACCTCATTTGCAGGGAAAGACTTCGTATGAAGATTCTGCTGAGAACCTTTTAGTAGCTACTGTTGATGTTACGCTTGCTGCACAGAATGCTGCCGTGGCTGCGGAATCACTTGGGCTCGGGATTGTTTATATCGGCGGAATCCGTAACCGGATCGCGGAGGTATCTGAGCTGCTGGGACTGCCTGAACTGGTCTACCCGATATTTGGAATGTGTGTGGGCTACCCTGACGGAGCCTCGGGCCTGCGTCCGCGTCTTCCATTAGAGGCTGTTCTGCATCGCAATTGGTACAATGCCGAAACCACATTGGAGCAGGTCAAGACTTACGATCAGGTCTCTTCAGACTATATGCGTGAGCGGACCCACGGTGCCAAGGATACACCTTGGTCGGTGATCATGGCAGAGCGTTTGGCACAGCCAACACGGCTGCATATGAAGGAGTTCCTAGAGGAAAAGGGATTCTTCAAGAGGTAATCTAGCGTTTTCGCTTAAGAGGTTGCTCTATTCGTAGTTAAAACTACGGATAGGGCAGCCTCTTTTTCATAGCCTGAATCGTGAAGGTGACAGTTGTCATCTTAAAGAAGTGACAGTCCATACTAATGTCAGGTCCTCTTTTTCCATATGATTGAAATAGATCAAACGCATTCGGAATCGGAGGGGTTACGGAATGGACAGTGTTATAGAGATGAATGGAGTCAGCAAATTATATAAGGATAAGAAAGCGGTAGATAACATCAGCTTCAACATTGCTAAAGGATCGATTACAGCAATTCTTGGACCGAACGGAGCAGGCAAAACAACGGCATTGGGAATGTTATTGGGGCTATTAGAGCCCACTGAAGGTACTGTGAAAATATTCGGACAACATCCGAAAGATAAAGCGGTGCGTGAAAAGACCGGTGCGATGCTGCAGGAGGTAAGTGTTATGGATCGGCTAAAGGTTCGGGAGATCATTGCCCTGATCCGTAGCTATTATCCTCAGCCTATGGATATGGAATTTCTAATTAAAGCTACAGGGCTTGCGCCAGCGGATTTAAATAGATACGCCGAGAAGCTCTCGGGCGGTCAAAAGCGTAGTCTCGGCTTCGCGCTGGCCCTGGCGGGTAATCCAGAGCTGATCTTTTTCGATGAACCTACGGTTGGACTTGATATTACTTCCCGGCGGCGGTTCTGGGATACGGTTCGTGGACTTGCGGAGCAGGGCAAGACGATTGTGTTCACGACGCATTATTTGCAGGAAGCCGAAGATATCGCGGATCGTATTTTGTTGTTTAGCAAAGGTCATTTAGTTGCGGACGGAAGTCCAGATGAGATTAAATCGCGGATTGTGAAGCGTTCGTTGTCCTTCCTGCCTGTAGGTGATCAATCTGAATTACGCAAAAGCCTGCTGGAACTAACCGCTATTGAAGATTGTTATGAAAAAGAAGGTCGAATTCATGTGACGACAGACGATACGGATGAAGCGCTGCGAGCGATTTTTGTTACTGGACTTCCCGTGAAGGATGTTCGGATCGATCAGGGACGTCTGGATGACGCTTTTGAACAATTGACCATGAACCAAGAGGAGGCTATCTAAAGATGAGACTAATTNNAAAGCCGAGATGCTGCGGATCATCCGTAATCCTTATTACGTGTTCTGGTCGCTCTTCATGCCCATCATGTTCTACTTCATCTTCACTCGAGTGGTCAATACAGGTAGCGATGACCCGACGTGGCGCGCCCACTACTTAATGTCGATGGCAACCTTTAGTGTAATGGGCTCAGCGATTATGACGCTTGGTATTCGTTTGGTGCAAGAGCGAACACAAGGTTGGACCACCTTTATTCGGATTACCCCACTACCGGGTTCTGTCTATTTCTTCGGAAAAATGTTCGGACAAACGATGATGCACCTATTCTCGGTCATTTGTATTTTTGCCGCAGGATATTTTATCAATGGCGTCTCCTTATCTGCGGGTCAATGGGTGCTTAGCGGGTTGTGGATCCTGATTGGTTCCCTTCCATTTTTGGCGATTGGTACGCTTGTGGGTGCTATGAGAAGAGTGGATACGGCCAGC
>DJUJ01000187.1:34538-40577 GCA_002438345.1 Paenibacillus sp. UBA6285 | reverse complement strand
TGGGAGATCGTACGCGGCTCCTACCCGCAGTGGAGTAATGTCTTGATTTTGCTCGGATATTTGGTAGTTTTTATGTTACTATCGGTTTATATCCGAAAAAAACAGGAAGCGGTGTAAGTAATGACCGAGCGTAGACAGTTCCAGTTATTTCCGAGAAGTCAGGGGTTTTTCCCTTATGTATGGGCTGTTTATCTAATTTTGCCCATCCTGAATTTGCGCGGGGAGACTGGAATGAAGCTCATTCTGGGTGGGATTATGATCACGGTGTTTGCCATCAGCTATCGGCAGCTGTATTGGGTTCGGGGCGGAGTATTTAATGTTTGGCTAATTATTCAAATGTTGATCATCGTGGTGCTAAGTTTGTTCTATACGCCATTTAATCTGTACATGGGTTTTTTCACTGCGAATTTTATAGCTTATTATACGGAGAATAAAGGGTTCAAAATTGCATTTACTTCTTTTGTGGTCATGGTACTTTCGGTGCTGGTCTTAGTGGGTCGTGATATGGAATGGGTTAGTATAATGTTCTTAACTCCGTTTATCATTATTATGTTGATCACTCCGTTCGGTGTAAGATCCATGAATCGGCATCAGAAGCTGGAGAAAGAGCTGGATCAAGCCAATGAGGTGATTAAAGAGCTGGTGAAGCGCGAGGAACGGATGCGAATCGCTCGTGATTTACATGATACGCTCGGGCATACGCTGTCCTTGATTACATTAAAACGCCAACTCGTAGAGAAGCTGGTGACCAAAAATACGGAGCGAGCCCAAGAAGAAGCGCGAGAAATTCAGCGTACTTCGCGGGCTGCGCTCCGTCAGGTACGTGAGCTAGTGTCTGAAATGCGTGCGATCTCAGTAGCAGAGGAATTGGCAGAGGCCGGAGAGATGCTGCGCACAGCAGAGATTGGCTTAGAAGTGGAAGGTGATATCTCGTTAGAGGGAGTATCCGACCTGACGCAAAATATTCTCAGCCTCTGCATCAAAGAAGCTGTAACTAATATTGTGAAGCATAGTAGAGCGGATAAATGCTTCATCGGGGTGGCAAAGACCGCCGGAGAAGTTCGAATTACCGTTAAAGATAACGGAATGGGCCTCCAGAACGGTGAGAGATGTAATGGTGAGCTTAGTGATGGAAATGGCATGAAGGGGATGGCGGAACGTCTATCCCTGATTGATGGCTCTCTGTCGCTAAGCTCAGAAGAAGGTCAGGGAACTACGCTGATCGTTACGATCCCTCTAATCGTTAAGGAAGCANNCATGATAACCATCGTTATTGCGGAGGATCAACGTCTGCTTCGGGGGGCGATGGCTTCCTTGCTGGATCTTGAGGATGATATCGAAGTAGTCGGAGAGGCCTGCGATGGAGCTGAGGCGTTAGCTTTAATCGACAGGCTTCAGCCGGATGTATGTCTCATGGACATTGAAATGCCGTTCAAGAGCGGACTGGAGGTTGCAGAAATATTACGGGGTAAGGGTTGTCCGACTCGAATTATCATCTTGACTACCTTTGCCCGACCGGGCTATTTCGAGCGTGGAGTAAAGGCTGGGATACAAGGGTATTTGTTGAAGGACGAGCCTGTAGATAAGCTGGCCGAATCTATTCGCCGTGTCATGGCTGGACATCGGGAGGTATCCCCCGAGTTAGTTTTTGGTAGCTTGCGGGAAGAAAACCCACTAACAGCACGGGAGCGAGAGATTTTAAAGCTGGCTGGTGAAGGGCAAACGGCAGGGGAGATCGCTTTTTCGCTACATCTTTCTTATGGAACTGTTCGCAATTATATCTCTGAAATACTCAATAAGCTGGAAGTGAAAAGTCGGATTGAGGCGGTACGACTGGCAGAGGAAAAAGGCTGGATTTGAGGGGAGAAGGGCATTATTATGCAAATATTTCTGATTCGTCATGGTGATCCGGATTACACTATAGACGATCTTACGGAATTCGGGCATCAGGAAGCGGCAGCATTGGGACAACGTATGGCTTCTATCAGTCTGGATGAACTGTATGCTTCACCACTGGGTAGAGCACAGACAACAGCAAGTTATGTGGCCAAAGAGACGGGACTTGTAATTCAGACAGAACCTTGGACTCGTGAACTGGATTGGACAGAGATTATGTTGGATGGACAATTGGCGTCTATATGGGATAGCCCCGGAGAACATATTAGCGAGCTATCGAGTGGAAAGAGAATATGGGCTGATGAAACAGATCACTGGTTGAAACAAGAGGAATACAGACTGAGATTCAGCGAATTACAAGCGGCCTCAGATCAATTCTTGCTGCGACACCACTACAAAAGAGAAGATGGCCTGTATCGTATTCTCGAGCCTTCTACCAAGAAGATTGGAGTAGTATGCCATGGTGGCTTTGGTCTCGCATGGCTAGCTCATTTATTGCAGATTCCTTTAGCCTTGGCTTGGTCCGTATTTTGGTTAGCGCCAAGCTCGGTAACGACGATCTTGCTCGAAGAGCGTAGCGAGCACTTTGCGGTTCCTAGATGTATTGGACTAGGAGATGTCTCCCACCTTTATGCTGGTGGCATGAACTATCGCCCAAGGGGATTAATGGGCAATCATGTATAAGTTGAAAGATTAAGAGCGAGCAAGGACATTGCTTATGGATTGATAGGCCATCCCGCAGAGGATGGCCTTGTTTGCTTGCTTTTGAATGATCGGCATAGGCCACTCTTCAACGCGGGTTTAATTTTACCTGCGACCCTTTACCACCTGTCTGGATGCCGGTTTCTTTCGTTCCGACTTCCTTTAGATCAGTCACTAGTCGCTCCAATACGGCCTTGGAAGCAGCGGCTTCTTTGGCGCCGGATGCCTTCACGACTAGTTGGACTGGCTTGCCAGAGTGGAGATGCTTCTCTGCCTGACGAAGCTTCGTATCGTAATCATGCTCTTCAATATGAGCAGTGAAGCGTAGCTCTTTGACCTTTTCCTTGCTGCCTCCCTTTGCTGCCGAGCCTGCGCTCGCCTTGCGTGTTGCCG
Source organism: Paenibacillus sp. UBA6285 (assembly GCA_002438345.1). Taxonomy (GTDB): domain Bacteria; phylum Bacillota; class Bacilli; order Paenibacillales; family Paenibacillaceae; genus Paenibacillus_AQ. The sequence goes on along the minus strand of DJUJ01000187.1, from coordinate 37,586 downwards.
CTGCTTCCTTCTGCGCGGCTGCTTTTGCCTTGCCCTTCGGGGTCAGGCTGCAAGGTGGGGGGCTGCTCATTAGTGAGGTGCATACCAGATCTGCACCTGCAGAACGAGCCATTGCCAGTGCCTCTTCTCTGGATACAATCCCCAGCTTCTCACCTCTAAGTCCAGTAAGCACTACTTCGGATGCTCTAATTTGTTCGTTAATTAATACGGCCACTTGGGTGAATCCTCCCCTAATAACAATGATAAAGCTATCATATATGGAACTAGCTTGTGGTTCAAATGTGGAGAGAGGATTTTGTGTGAAAGATATTGATTCAAATCCGTAACCTTTGGGAACTTCATTGGCACTTGTATATAATACGGAAGAAGGGAGCGAGCGAAAGTATGCTTCAGTATATTGAAGAGGCAGGGCGAGGAGATCGTCAAGCTTTTGAACAGATTGTTAGGCGCTTTACACCGATGGCGAATGCAGTTGCATATGAAAAGCTACACGATTATCAATTAGCGGAGGATGCTGTGCAAGAAGCCTTCACTGAAGCCTTCCTAAATTTGAATAAATTACGAGCAGTAGAGGCATTTCCAAGCTGGTTTAAAGCGATAGTGGCAAGGCAATGTTATCGAATCTTGCGAAGAAAGCAGCATCCTGCATTACCCTACGATGAAGCTGTGGAATCGACAGAATCTTCATGTAGTGTGGCGGACATTATTGAGAAAAAAGAAGCGCGGCGACTGCTTCACGAGTCTATAGCTGCATTAACGTCCAATATGCGGATCGCCGTTCAATTATATTATTTTCAGGGATATTCTCTTCAAGAGATTGCTGACTTTCTGGGGACTTCAATCCCGGTATTGAAGAAACGACTCTTTGATGCTCGCCGCAAGCTTAAAGGGGCGCTACCTGTAGCGGATGTCCTCTCCGTATTCAACCATTTGTACGAAGGAGGAAAAGGTGTGCTTCATATTGTAAACGGAGATGTAGTGGGAGATAAGCTGCGTCAGGGAATTGTGCAAGGTGATGTATTAGTTTGGAGAGAGNNTCTACTCTCATGGACCGGTCTTTTTAGAGCCTGCGGAACAGGATAACCGCTTAATACGAGCGCAATATTTGGAACAAACGATGGGGATTCCGCAGATGGAATTCATACAGGGCAGTGAGAGTCAGGAAAAAATATTAGCTGACTTTCATAAATATGAGGAAGTGGTGTTGTGGTTCGAGCATGATCTATTTGACCAGACGATGCTGTGCTATTTGCTCCACTGGTTCTCAAAGCAGAAGAAGGGTTCAACGAAGCTGAGTTTATTGTGCATTGGAGAGTATCCTGGAATTGAGTTGTTTCGAGGACTTGGACAACTATCTGTAGAGCAAATGGAGACTTTATCAGGAACGTGGAAGCTAATCGGAGACAAGGAACTAGAAGTAGGACAGGCGTTCTGGGAAGCTTATGTATCACCGAATCCAGAATTATTAAGGGAATTATTAACAAAAGATACGTCTGCACTGCCATTTGCACATGACGCATTCCAAGCGCATTTATCGCGTTTCCCATCTACCTATAATGGACTTGGGATTGTAGAGCAATCCACACTGGAGATGATCCATGAGGGAATAAAATCACCGTGTGAGTTGTTCAAAAATGTGGGTGATAAACTTCATATATTAGGAATGGGCGATCTGCAATATTGGCATATTCTAAGAAAGATGGCACAAGAGCCATACCCGCTCTTGCAAATGCGTGGCTTGAAGGAATTCCCGGGTTATAACGAACCAGTGATGCAATTTCAAGATTGTGAGGTTGAATTAACAGCGTTCGGAAAGAACGTAATGTCTGGAAAAGAGGACTGGGCCGAGAAGAAAGGGATCGATGAATGGTATGGAGGGGGGCATCTGCAAGGATACACTCCGCGATGGCGATGGAATTCGTCTTCGCAAACGATTCAATAATATAAGATTCTATGTCGAAGAAAGGGCTGTCTCAAAAGTAGTGAATGCTACTTAGGGTCAGCCCCTTTACTTCAATCATTATTCGTCAGGGCCTACTTCGAAACTTAAATGCAGAGCTAGGTAGTGATCGCGCCCTTGCTTTCGTATTAATCGGAGATCGNNGAGACGCTGACGGGCAGCCTCATTCAGTCTAATGTGAGCAAAAATGTGTTCCGGATGGAAGTTTTAATCTACTGCTTGAGCAGCTAACTGTCGATTCAGTACAACCTGCTGAGATGCACCCTGAACGCGACCATCACTTCGAAGGTGAGTATGTTGGCTTAGGCAAAATTTATAACCGCAAGTATCGCGACAGCTGGATCAATGGCTGGTTCTCCTTCGCGATGGAAGTCTTGCCAGAAGAGCAAGTGGATTTGGTAGTAACGTATTTGAAGTCCAACGATACTTCGGTGGCCTTCGATATTACGGTAGATGGTGAACAACTTGGGCTAGGCGTCCTTGAGTCTGAAGAGATGAACAAGTTGGAAACCCTTCGTTACGAGCTTCCGCAGACGATCACAAGCAGCGAATCAGCGGTTACAATCAAGTTCGCTTCGCATGAAGGGTATAAGGTTGGCCAAGTGGCCGGACTGCGTATTGTTAAACGTATTCTTGAATAATAAGGATTCGAGAATTATAATAGGAACAATTCTTTTAATTGAGGTGAAATGGATGTCTTTCCGTACCGTTACAAGGAACTAGTTATCGGGCTGGGTAAAACGCGTACCAGCTATCAAGGGGGCAGTCTATCCTTTTGATTACATTAACTAGAGCTTTGAACGGTGTCGGGGCAGCTATTTCTATAGAGCCAGGCACTTAACCTATTTAACTTAGAGAACCGTGTATTTGTGGATGGTTTTTAACAGTTGGATGGTGGGGGTTGCCTGGCTTTTTTGCATTCAATTAAAAGAGGGGAAGAACGATATGTTAAGAAAGAGTCTAGCTCACCTAAAATGGTGGATATGCGGTTATATATTATTGGGTTTTACTATTCAGCTGTTGAGTAGTTTAGGGATTGTAGTGTTCCAAAGAATATTAGACAAGGCCACGGCGATCAACAGCTTTGG
>DJUJ01000187.1:3227-34514 GCA_002438345.1 Paenibacillus sp. UBA6285 | reverse complement strand
GATTGCCCACTCTTCTGTTCAGTCTGATCTTTATCAGCTTCTATGATTTAAGGATCATGGTAGTGATTGCAGCTGGCTACGTCGTCGTCTTTCTGATAACGAATCTGCTGTTGAAATTTCTGTATGCGATGAAGGCTACCATTCTTCAGGAACAAGAAAAGATGTCCAGATTCTCTATCCGAGGGTTTATGGAATTGGTTGTCTTCCGTACGAACAAAAGATATGAGAAAGAGATCGATAAATTAAGTCAGACCGCACGCACTATCATTCATAAAAATGCTCAGCTGAAAATGATCCATGAAGCTTTTTTCGCGATATTCGAGTTATTTGTCACGATCATTAAAGTCGTTGTCCTGATTTACGGTGTGAAAAGCATTGTCGCAGGTGAGACGTCACTTGGTGTTGTGGTCGCTTTGTTTATGTTTATTGATAAGGCTTACTCGCCGATAGCTATCTTCAATGTTCTATTTGTAGATTACAGACTGAATAAAGTGACCTACAAGAGATTTGAGGAATTTATTGAGGCACCAGAAGATAAGAACCTAGAACGAGGAGAAGCTATCACTGAGATCCACGGTAATATTGAATTTAGAGATGTATCTTTTGACTATGGACAAGTGAAGATCTTGAATAATATGTCCTTTTCGATTGCGCGAGGAATGTCCGTTGCTATTGTCGGATTAAGTGGGGGCGGGAAATCTACCCTGATTAAACTGATCGTAGGCTTATTAAAAAAGGACAAAGGTGAACTCTTATTGGACGGTAAGGATATCGATGAGATCCATCTGGATAGCTACTATGATCACATCTCTTACTTATCACAAGACACGCCGATTTTCGATGCCACTATAAGGGACAATATTGTATTTGATGAGGGTACCCTATCGGATGAAGAATTGTATGAGATTTTGGAAAAAGTTCATCTGGTTGAAAAAGTGCGTCATTTACCGGATCGGTTGGATACTTTGGTAGGTGAAAAAGGTGTTAAATTATCAGGCGGGGAAAGACAGCGATTAGCTTTTGCCAGAATCATTGCACAAAAAAGAAATATTCTTATTCTGGATGAGCCTGTGTCAGCACTTGATAATATTACGGAGCAAAGTCTTATGGAGACGATTTTGAATGAATTTAAGGACAAAACCATCATCATTGTTGCCCACAGGCTTAACTTTATAAAAGACGTTGATAAGATACTGGTAGTGGATCAAGGGTCAATTGTTGGGGAAGGGAAGTTTGGAGAATTAATAGAGCATTGTGAAGCTTTTAAAGCGTTATGGAGTAGAAAAATATCGTTTACAAATGCTGATTAAATTGTTAACCTCTTCTTAAAAAAAAGAGGTGCGATCTATGGCTTGGCCAACACATATTGTAGCGGTAGGTGGATTCGCGGAAAATGAACAAGGAGATATCCTTTTAGTAAAGACTCATCATGGAGGCTGGGTATTCCCTGGTGGACAAGTAGAGGTCGGAGAGAACCTAATCGATGCATTAATTCGAGAGATTAAAGAGGAAAGTGGAATAGATGTTACGGTTTCTCGATTGATTGGTGTGTATTCGAATACAGGTATTCATAAATGGTATGATGGTGTGACGGATGTCCCGACCAAGGTCATGTTTGATTTTATATGCAACCCCGTGGGTGGAGAATTATGTACCTCGGAGGAAACATCTGAAGTGATGTGGGTGGTAAAAGAGAAAGTGCTTGATTGGATTACACAACCGGCTATTCGTACCCGCTATCAAGCTTATTTGGATTACGATGGGAATACGAGGTATATGGATTATGTAACTGGTGATACGTTTGAAGTTAATTTAGATCGAACGGTGTAAAATAGGATTGATAGGCCATCCCGCAAAGGATGGCTTTTTTTGTTGTATAGGAAATTATGCAGTCAAAAAATGTGGATAACTCCGATGAAAAAAGTAGGTGGGATGAACGTGAAGAACCAGGAGACGTGGGAGAAGCGAGGAATCATCCGCCAGATTCTAAAAGATCACTACTCTCACATATAAACTTTTTTAATGCTTTCTATTTCTCTACTTCAGGGTCAAATCGCTAGAATTATAGGGAATTATTCCCTATAATTCTATATTATGAGGTCATTTCGATAGAATATAGGGAATTGTTCCCTATATTTCAGCTGAAATCGGTGAATTTAATTGAAATTGGTCAATATATAGGGAGAAATTCCGTATAACCTGGTCATATAACAGCTGTGACCTAATTTATAGGGAGGTTTTCCCTATAACGTATTCCACCAAAGCAAAATCCTCCACCTACACTGAAGTTCTTACTCGCCAAACCACCGAAAATCCCGCGGGAAGTACAACAATGTGTGCTCCGTTAGCTGTAAATATAAGAAAGTATAAAGCTATGCTTTAATGCCCTCAAAGGTATAAGAATTTTGACGGATCATCTGAATAAGGTTGTCCGCCGAGGCGGATAACGGTTCATTTTTCCGCGTACAGATCGCAATGCTATTCTTCAGATGTATGCCTTCAACATAAACGCGGCATAACTCTCCACGTTCTACATATTCGCGAACAACGAGTGAAGAGACGAAGTTGGCGCCATATCCGGCGATGACCGCTTGGATCGCTTCATGTAGTCCATTAAATTGCAAAGAGATTGTGGGAGCTGGCATGTTGTATGTACGGCATAAGGATAATAATCTCTCCCTCGTCGAACTCCCTTCCTCACGCATGACAAAAGATTCCTTCATCATTTCGGATAGAGAAATTTGCTGATTCGCATAGCGATGATGGGGTGCGACCACAAACCATAACTCGTCCTGAAATAACTCCTCTGTCTGGATCGTATCTGGATATGCCTCGGCAATCCCTCCGTAAATCGCCATATCCACGTCTACATTTAACAGCTGCTTCAGAGCATCGCTTGAATTGGTGGTGGTAATCACCATTTCTACTTGTTCATATTGTTGTTTGAACTTTGCGATCCAGGTAGGGATAAGGAAGTGAGCGGGTAAATACGTCGCGGCTAGACGAATACTTCCATTCGTGCCGTTAACGTAATCCTGGGCGAATTGTTCGATCTGCTGTTCGACGGCGAAGAGTCTTTTGGCGAGTAGAGCAAGCTCTTCACCCGCATCTGTTAAAGCGATCCCTCTACCTTGAGGCTTAAATAAGGCGAAGGATAGAGCCTTTTCGAATTTCTTGATCTGAGCCGTAATCGCAGGCTGACTGATATTTAAAGTTTCTGAGGCGCGTGTCACACTGCCCGTTGATGCGATTACATGGAATAAGCGCAAGGCGTGAAGATTCATGGTTAAGCTCCTATCTGCTATCGTTTAATTCATATATAAAATATATAGTTAAGATTTAAAGATATATTATATTTATGATTATAACTGATTTACAATACAGGTATAAAGATGAATTTGAGTTTCAATTTGAGTTTGAGTTTGAATTTGAAGTTGAATTTTTAGTTAGGGAAGGGAGTAACGAAGAGGAGGTTTGGAACTGTAGGAGCGTTAGCGACCGCCTTTGTCCCCGGATTTCAACCACGGATAGTGGTTTAATTGAAGAAATCTGGGGACAACAGCGGCCGGAAGTCCAAACACTCCTCGTAGTTACGAATGATCCCTAAATGTGGAAATGAAAATTTTATTTCAAAGGAGAAGTGATAAATATGAATCAAACGATTACATGGGATAAAGTTGATCAGTACATTACAGAGCGACTAATTCCACAGGACTCTGTGCTGGAGGAAGTGTTGTTCGCCAATCAACAGGCAGGGCTGCCGCCCTTTGAGGTTTCACCTAGTCAGGGTAAGTTCCTTAACCTATTGGTTCAAATGAAAGGTGCACGCCGGATTCTGGAGATTGGCACTTTGGGTGGGTATAGCACGATTTGGATGGCAAGAGCGCTCCCGTCTGACGGACATATCGTTACTTTGGAGCTAGATCCATCTCATGCTCAGGTGGCAGGGGCCAATTTCTCGCTTGCTCAGGTAGGTGATCTGGTAGAACTTCGTATAGGCGATGCTTTGGGGCAATTGTCTCAGATGGAACAAGAGGGTGTGGAACCCTTTGACTTTATATTCATTGATGCGGACAAACCGAACAACCCTAACTATTTACAATGGGCGCTTCAATTTTCCCATCCCGGAACGGTGATTATTGGCGATAATGTGATCCGAGAAGGTGAGATCATTAACAAGAATAGCAAAGATCCTCGTGTAGTAGGCGTACGGGAATTTTATGATCTGTTGGCTGAAGAGCCTAGGATTTCGGCTACGGCCATTCAGACGGTGGGAAGTAAAGGGTATGATGGATTCGTATTAGGGATTGTGAATAGCTGATTTATATATTGCAATATCCAACAATTGTAATATAATCTATTGAAAATCCAATAGTGAGAGGTACTCTATGCAACCTACATTTGAAACACAAAGGTTAATTCTAAGACCGTTTCAATCTACAGACGCAAGTAAAGTTCAAGAGCTTGCTGGGGATATAGAAGTAGCTAGAACAACGCTGTCTATTCCTCATCCATACCCTGATGGAGCGGCTGAATCTTGGATTGGTACCTGTAGGAAGAGAGCAGACGAAGGGGAAGGATTTCCTTTTGCCTTAATTAGTAAAGAGAGTAATACCTTAATAGGTTGTATGAGTCTAAATATAGACAAATCGCATAGAAGAGGTGAACTTGCTTATTGGGTAGGTAGTCCCTTTTGGGGAAATGGCTATGCGACTGAAGCGGCTAAGCGATTAATCGACTTTGGATTTGAAGACCTCGTATTAAATAAAATATGGGCAGCAGCAATGTCTAGAAATCCTGCTTCCTCCAATGTTATGAAAAAAGCTGGAATGAGATTTGAAGGGGAATTTAAACGGCATATTTTAAAATGGGATAAATTCGAGGATCTAGTCTTTTACGGGTTAACTAGGATTGAATATGAAGATAGGTGCTCCTAAGCCATGATGGCTTTTGGAACACCCTCTTAGTTTTAGAGCGACTCTTTAATCACCTTTTTGTAATAGAAAACGGACAATACTGCAAAGATCGAATACAAAGCGGTGTAANNTGGTGTCATAAGCTCAGTACCGAAGAAGAACCAACCCGATTTCACGGCAAAGTAGCTATGAAGCAGACCTATGACTAATGGAATCCCGAAATTGAACAATTGTTTCATCTGAATCCCTCTAAGCAGATCACCTTGCGTGAAACCAAGCTTTCTTAGGATCGTGTAGTTAGGTTTTTCGTTCTCGCTCTCATCCATTTGTTTAAAGTAAAGAATGCATCCGGAGGTAATTAGGAAGGTTAGCCCCAGAAAGGCAACGATAAACATGATGAGTCCCATATTTTGTTTTTGATTATTTTTCGTCTCCAATTGAGAGTCGTTAATGCTTTTATCTTTAAATTTCATGTTCTGAAAAAGCTCATTAGCCTGTTCAACGCTTGCCTGTTCTTTCATATCGATTCCGATATTAAGAGAGGATTTTCTTTGAAGGGCTGGATCTAGATCTTTCTGTAAGCGTTCAAAAGTCGATTCGTCTACAATCGCAACAGGTAAGCCGCCACCTGTGAAATACCCTAAAATAGGTGCGTCCTTATTTACAGTTTTATAAGCTTGCGGAATAACCTCATGCGCTCCCTTAAATTCAATAGGGCCTTCGTCCTTCATAGAAATCAGATTATCCAGTGCACTACTTGTCTTTGTGAAATAGGTCTCATCCGGTGATACATCGATGCCTTCAAGTGCATTTTCGCTAATGACTGGAAGGGTCATGATCTTAGAAACTATACTGGATCCCTTTGGAGTCTCACCCATAACCTTCTCCATATTTACATCTACCTGAATGACTTCTATCTTTTTTTCTGTAAACACTAAATTTTTCGCAACTAACGCCTCTTTAAAACGGTCAGCATCATGGGTGTCTGTAAGAATAAAATCTGACGGGACATAGAGCTTCGCACTTTTCTCAGCAGAGTAGAAAGAGATATAGCTCAAGGATAATAAAGCTAGCGCCAGTGCCGATACCGTTGTGATGATGGTTAATAATACGGCATTTGATTTCATACGAAACATAATGGAGGAGAGAGATAACACCTCTTTAATATTCAGGTACCCGTTTTTCTTTTTACGAATGAGATGAAAGATAAAGCTTACCGAGCCTTTATAAAAAAGATAAGTCCCAACGATAACTGAAGCCAGAATAGTGATCATGGATATAGTTAGTTGAGTCATTGATGTTAAGTCTCCACTAAATAATCGAGATGAAATCGAATAGCCAAGTAGAATCAATCCAATCCCAGCGATCCCTATGATCATTTCAAAGATGGACAGTTTTTTCACGTTGCCTTCTGTGGTTGAGGTCACCCGGAATAAGGATAGAATGCTTTGTCTTTTAATAAAGCTATAATTCATCAGCATGATTAAGAGATAGATTACAAAGAATACAATCAGCGTTTGGATCAGGGCCGGGGCAGAAAAACGAAGGGAGGCTATCGCATCGACCCCAATCGTTTTAAATAGAATCATGAGAATTAACTTTGAAACAGAAAAGCCTACGGCTATTCCTAGAATTAAAGAACCAAAGTATAGTATGAAGTTCTCGGCAGTAAGAATACGGAATATTTTACTTTTGGTCATCCCAATTAACTGAAATAGTCCAATTTCTTTACCACGTCGTTTAATGAAGATGGTGTTAGCATATAACAGGAAAATGGATACAATCACGACCAGTAAGACCGAGGCGGATTTGATAGCTGCACCCCCTTTGACAGACCCTTCTACCGCATCCATCGAGGGATCGTATTGCAACGTAACAAAGGCGAAATATAAGGCCACGCTAAAGACGAGAGCGAACACATACAGGTAGTAATTTCTGATGTTTTTTCGCAGATTTCGAAGCATCAGTACATTAATGCTCATTCTGCACACCACCTAATACACCTTGCGTTTTTATGATGTCGTTGAAGAAGACTTGTCTGGATTCTTCCCCTTTATTCAATTGCGTATAGATCGTACCATCCTTTATAAAAATAACTCNNCCCACTGGATCATGTGTAACCATAACGATCGTTGCTTTTCGTTTTTGATTTAGTTCACTTAGCTTGTTTAACAAATCAGAAGCAGATTTAGAATCCAAGGCTCCGGTAGGCTCGTCAGCAAAAATAATGCTTGGATCATGAATGAAGGCCCGAGCTGCGGAGGTACGTTGTTTTTGGCCCCCGGAAATTTCATTCGGGTACTTATTTTTCAACTCTAAAATCCCCAGTTCCCGCGCGACGCTCTCGAATTTCTCATTGGCGATTTTCTTGGGGGTGTTGGTAATGGACAGAGGTAACAAGATGTTCTCCTTCACCGTCAGCGTGTCCAAGAGATTGTATTCTTGAAAAATAAAGCCTAAATGATTCTTCCGAAATTCAGCTAATTGCTTTTCTTTCATATTGGAAATTTCATTGCCCTCAATGGTAATTGATCCGTTGCTGATCTGGTCAATCGACGAGAGAACGTTAAGCAGTGTCGTCTTTCCTGAACCGGAAGATCCCATAATCCCAACAAATTCGCCTTCTTCTATAGAAATATCCAGTCCGCTCAATACGGATTGTTTGTTTAATTTATTTCCATAGCTTTTATGAATTTTAGTGGCTTCTAGAATTGCCATAATGATTCACTCCCCTTTTTATACTCGTTCTTTTTGTATAGCTTTATTATAAAAGGCTTTCCTATTCTTATCCTTCGATTGCCCGAACAAAATGAAAAAGCATGTGACATTGTTGTCACACGCTTGAAAGCTTCACGAATTCATTTTTAAGTGGAAAGGTTAAAGTGAACGTCGTCCCTGATCCGAGCCTCGATTCAACTCCGATGACGATAAACAAGGATTGTGCTGCTTTTTTGGCTAAATATAATCCCATGCCTGTGGCGGCACTGTCGCGATGCACTGTGGTGGAAGTAAACCCTCTATCAAATATACGAGGCAGGTCCTTGGGATCTATTCCGCGCCCACCATCCTTCACTTCAAGAACAATATGCTCAGCTTGCTGATAGCTGTTCACTGTAATATCTGAAGCTTCACTATATTTTACGGCGTTGGTTAGGAGTTGTCGGAGGATAAAAGCCAGCCATTTGGCATCACTAAGCACTTCAGCTACTTCCAAGTTTAGTTCAAAGCCAATTCCCTTCTGAATACACCAGGATTTCAACGTCTTAATCTCCCCGAAAATAAGCGTTTCTAAATCGATATGTTCTATATACAAATCATTCTCGATAAAGGGAATCCGCCTTTGATGCAGCTGTTGATCCAGTAGAAGATGAATTCGCAGCCATTCATAGGTCAGATGTTTCTTCATTACATCATCTTCTATACGCTCAATCATTAGATGCATTGCGGTCAGAGGGGTCTTCACCTCATGAATCCACGATAACAGTTCATCCTTCTCCTGCTCTAGCGTCATTAGATTATGCGAAGCAGCCTGTTTTAACAATTTAGCTTGATTGGTGATGCTCTCTTCAATAATTTTCTCAAACGGGCTTTCAGGAGTGGCGATACTCGTTAAATCCAGATCATCATCTCGCTCAGCTAAGCTTTTATAGAACCTGGTTTCCCTGGGATAGCGAAGGATTAAGAACATCACGAAAAAAAGCATCGACAAGGAGACCAGATAGAGAACCGAAGAGAGTGGAATCGACGGATCCATATAAGTGACAAAGAGTATAAATAGATTGGTAAAGAGAACTAGTATGATCCAGCTGCTTCTTTCCAAGAGATACTTTTTAATCATAACGATTCCTCTTCGATGGCCATATACCCTTGTCCCACTTTCGTTNNTTTACGTTGACGGTAAGGGTGTTGTCACTTATAAAACGTTTATCATCCCACAAGCTATTGATTAATTCCTCGCGGGTGACGATTTTATTTTTTTTCTCAATAAGCAATTTCAATATAAAAATCTCATTTTTCGTAAGCTCAATCGATCCCATTTCATGGGTCAATAGATTTCTCTCATAATCCACGGTGGCTCCGCACCATGTTTTGAGTTCAATGTTATCCGTATTGTAATTATAGACACGTCGAAGAATCGCACGTACTTTGGCAATGAGTACATCGAAATGGAAGGGCTTTTGAATATAGTCATCAGCTCCAAGCTGCATGGACATTACCATATCCGTAGGATGATCACGGGACGATAAGAAGATAATCGGAAGGTTGGAGTGGGAGCGAATCATTCGGCACCAATGAAATCCATCGAATTTAGGTAATTGGATGTCGATGATGACTAAATCAGGTTTGATCTCTATAAATTCTTGCGTGACATTGCTGAAATCTTGAATGCCATACACATCATAAGACCACTGCGTAAGTCGCTCTTTGATCTCATTAAACAACGTCGTGTCGTCTTCGATTAATAATAGCTTCAAATTCTTCACCACACTTTTAGTTAGTTAGTGTTTACAGCATTTTAGATAATACATCCTGATAATGCTTAAACTCTTTGGCTTCATTTAGATTAGGGCATGTCCTTAAGGATAGCAGAGCGCTTTCGATTAAGAACTGCCTCGGTTCCTTGTTGTTCATGATTTCTTCCTGGACAAAGTACAACAGCTTTAGATAGTTGGTGAGGTTCGCATCACCTGGCGCAAAGGATCTCTCTATAATTTTCTTCAAACTTATTGTCGCAAAGGATAAATCATTATTGAAAAAATCAGTGTATTCCGCTGCGGGTAATAACTTGTCCACGTGATCTGGTGAGATGAGTTGAATGCCCATTTCACTTACTTCTTCAACAATGGTTTGGATAAGAGTAGTGCAATAATCAATGATTTGCTTAGAGGTGATGACTTCATTCATAGCACTGTTGATTTGCAGCATATTTTGCAGAATCCCGGTAAAAATGATGGCTCCATCCAGTAAATAGGGTTTCTTATCGGCAGGGAAAATATGAAGGAAACGTTCATATACCCAGGTTAGCAGGCTGAACTTCGTTTTTTTGATAAATGTAATTAAGTCTGGATCATTGGAGACCAAAGCATCCTCAACGAGCTGTAACAATTTATTTTTTTTATTGATTTTCATAACCAGCTGAATCTGCTCAGCAAATATCTTAATGTCAGAGGGATCCTGACCTATAAGTAGCGAATTTCGTCCTTCTTCAAGTCGAACGTGAATAGACGTAAATACAGCCTTAAAGAGATCCCCTTTGGAAGGGAAATAGTTATAAAAAGATCCTTTGGAAATCCGACTATGATTCAAAATATCCTGAATGGATGTGGCGTGATAGCCTTTTTCAATAAATAATTCATGTGCTTTATGAACCACTTGCTCTTTTCGTTTATTTATCATCTGAGGTGCCCCTTTAAGCTGGACTCTTTGTTCCAATATAGACTAGCTCATATTTCCACTTAATACAATTTCAATTTTAAATGAATTTTGTCTTGCCAAGCAGGAAATAAGAGAGTATTATATTCTACACTGGATTGTAACTAGAGTTCAATTTTGAACCGATAGTATGATTATAGAATGGAGGATTCCAAAATGAAAGCAAAAGAAAGTAAAGCGTCCTACGGGATATTGGCAATCCTCATGATTGGTGCATTTGTTGCTTTACTGAGTAATACCCTACTCAATATAGCTTTACCATCGATTATGAAGGACTTTGATGTCAGTGCCTCAACGGTACAGTGGCTATCAACGGGTTATATGCTAGTGAACGGGATCATGATTCCTTCAACAGCCTTTTTGATTCAAAAGTATACCGCGAGACGGTTGTTCTTAATCGCTATTGGATTATTTGCGATAGGAACCTTTATCGGAGGATTAGCACCAAGTTTCCCTGTGTTATTGATCGCCAGAATGGTTCAAGCTTCAGGGGCTGCGATCATGATGCCATTATTAATGAACGTATTGTTCACTACCTTTCCACCTGAGAAACGCGGTTCAGCTATGGGGATGTTCGGGTTGGTAATGATTTTTGCACCAGCTATCGGCCCTACATTATCTGGATGGATTATTCAGCATTATGAATGGCCTGTTCTATTCTTTATGATTGCACCAATCGCCGTATTGGTGTTCATTCTTGCCTTCTTCAAATTGCATGATCCTAAAAAAGATGTGGCTATTAAGATCGATATTCTATCTGTAGTTTTATCAGCGATTGGATTCGGGGGTCTTCTATACGGCTTCAGTTCCGCTGGGAATAAAGGATGGGATGATCCAATGGTCTACTCCGCCCTTATTATCGGGGCGATGGGATTAGTAATATTCATTATGCGCCAGATGAAGATGAAGGAGCCTATGCTTAACTTCAGAGTGTACAAATATCCGATGTTCGCTTTATCCTCAGCGATTTCGATTACTCTGAATATGGCAATGTTCTCGGCGATGATGCTAATGCCGATTTACCTGCAAAATATTAGAGGGATTTCACCACTGGATTCGGGACTTCTAATGTTGCCTGGTGCGTTAATTATGGGGGTTATGTCACCAATCACAGGTAAATTGTTCGATAAATTCGGCGGTAAAGTATTAGCACTTATCGGTCTAGCCATTGTAGTGACTAGTACGTATTTCTTCAGTGATTTGACTGAAACGACTAAATATTCGACATTGATGATTCTATACTCTGTGAGAATGTTAGGGATCTCTATGGTTATGATGCCTGTTATGACCAATGGTTTGAATTCCATTCCGGCTAAATATACACCGCATGGTACAGCCATGAACAGTACGATTCAGCAAGTCTCGGGGGCTATTGGCGGAGCGCTGCTCGTAACAATCATGTCCAACAGTACCACTTCACATGTGAAGGATATGGTCGCTGAAGCTGTAAGTAAATTAACGGCTAAGCCTTCGGCAGACCAATTGCTTGGTATACAAAATCAAGTCATTGCGAAAGCAACTATGGAGGGGATTAATGATGCATTCTTAGTATCAGTAGGCGTAGCCATCATTGCATTTATTCTTGCTTTCTTTATTAAAAGAGGCATACAGCCTAAGGAAACGGTAGAAGAGAAAGTGACTTCAAAGCAAGTAGCTGCTAAGCAAGTTACAACGCATTAATTTTGCGTAATTTGCTAAAGTAAGCCACCAATGACCAAAAATGCAAAGCAGCGATTTTCCAATAACAGGAGAATCGCTGCTTTTTTCTATCTTATAATTAGAAATACAAATCCTTATTTTACCTCATTAAGTAATAAAACCCTAATATAATCATATGAAGACTAATATTGTAATATAGATTGTAATATTATCCATGTTATAATATTCAATATATAGAAAAGTTTAGGATATCAACTTGTTTATCAATTATCTTAACAGAGGGATGACTTTTATGAAGAAAAAAGAACTTCCTATACATTATCCACTTGTTTCCAACTACCCGCAGCATGCTTTTTATTTTTCAATTATTTCGAATAACAAGGACTGCCTGCCATGGATTTACAGCAATTATTTAAATATGTGTTTAATTGATTCCGAAGATGAATGTTTTCTAGATTATTTTGCACAAACCCCTGAACATCATTATCATCCATGTTTTGTGGATTCTCAAAGATTACTGAGGGCAACAATGTTGAAATTTACTCCAAATATAGTTGAGTTTTTGAAAGAGCAAATTCTGCTTGAAAATTACATATGGCTACATGTAAATGAATATTACATTCCTGGCTCGCCAGCTTACCAAAAGTACTCATTTCCACATGCGATATTTATATACGGATTCAATGATAATGAGCAGCGTTTTAATATTTCTGGTTTCTTTGAGAATAGAAAATATATGTGCTCCTATGCCTCGTATTCAGAAATAGAGAATTCATTTTACGATTTTGGCAAATCACATATAGATAGCGATGTTACTCAACATATTAATTATATGCATTTACTTAGGCTGCCACCAAATCATCATCAAGGATTACCCTATCAATTGGATATGAGATTTGTTGCAGAACAAATAAAAGACTATTATGAATCCAAAAATCTGACCCTTAATTTTAGGTATTTTTTAAGTCATGAATCGTATTCAGATTGGACTTATGGGATGAATATTTTACTCAGATTGAAAAGACGCTTTGAGTTACAGTTGGAGGACAACAGGGGAATAGATCGTAAAACATTGTATACCCTTTATGATTATAGAAAGCTCATGACTGCAAGATTTAAATATATAACAGAGAACAATTTTTATGATGTTAAACCGATGTTCTGCGAAGGATTTAAAACGCTTGAGAATAAAAGCGAAAATTTACTTAACGTACATTTAAAATATGGATTAACGCAAGATAAGAAATACATCCATAAATTAATAAATCTTCTTGATGAAATATACTTAAGCGAAAAAGTGCTACTAGAACGTTTGCTAAATGATTTCTCTGATCAGTCACTAGTATAGGAATGTATGTGAATTAAAGAACATAAATGGGAGGGGATTTAAGTGCTTAATTTGGTTGAAAAACAAAGCTTGCAGCTATCACCGTTCGTTATATTCAAAAATGATCCTGAGTCTGATGAAATCACTTGTTATAGTACAGTTACAAATAAAATTGTCAAACTTTCAAGTGAAGAATCCATGCATATTTTTAATGAAATTCTGAACCATTCTTCATCATACGATAGCGAAAATAATCCAATAATTAATGTGTTAAAGGATTATGGAATTTTAACAGAAGACAAAAATTTACAAAGAAAGAACATCATTAATAAAGTTAATTCTATTCTTTATTCGAATGATACCTTGGAAGTAACCATACTACCAACAGATGCATGTAACTTTAATTGTTCGTATTGTTATCAAAAACCACCATATAAAATAATGAGTGAAGAGACCGAATCAAGAATAATTGACTTTTTTAAAAAAAATATAAATAAATACAAAACAGTAAGAATTAACTGGTTTGGTGGAGAACCACTATTACAAAAAAAGCAAATCGTAAGAATGATGGAGTCAATAAACATTATATGTAAAAAAAATGGGGTACCTTTAATTTCAAGAATGACAACCAACGGCTATGGTCTTGATCTCGATACATTTAATGCTTTTATAAAGAATCGATTGTTATTTTTTCAGATTACTCTTGATGGGCCACAACGTATTCACGACCAACATCGACCTCTCAAAAACGGAGATCCAACTTTTGATGTAATCCTGAATAACTTGAGAAGAATAAGCGAAGAAACACAAGGAAAGTTTTTTCAAATATTTTTAAGAGTCAATGTGACTCCAAATATGATAGAACATATGGACGAATTTTTGGATATGTATCATCAATACTTTGGAAATGACAAGAGGTTTGTCTTAGGATTTGAAAGAGTTCAAGATTGGGGAGGAAAGAAGATCGAAGATCTCCGTAAACATGAAAATATTTTCTCTAATACAAAAGGAGACGAGGAATTTTATTCACTTTATGAAAAGGCAGAAAAGTACTCTTTAAATTTGAATTATAGACTAGTAAATGACTTGGAACCCTTGATTTGCTTGGCTAGTAAAAGCAATGGTTATGTTTTTAATCATAACGGAGACATTTTAAAATGTCCGATGGCTATATACTCTGAAGAAAAATTAATCAGAGAATCAAATAAAATAGGTGAAATAACTCAAACAGGGAACCTTTCCTGCAATAAAAACAAAGATTTTTGGGAAGGTCCTAATCAAGTAGATAAGTGTAAGGGATGTTCGATATTTCCGATTTGTTTTGGGCTGGGTTGTCCATTAGGAATATCTTTTAAAGGTACTTCGCCTTGTAAAGAGTATGATCACCGGGTTGAAATGATTAATAAATATATTAATTCTACATCAATTAAGGAAGAGGAGATCTTAGTCATATGAAGACAAATAATCTCTACACCAGCTTGCTGAAAATGTTTGACGAGAATGGAATCGTATTAGATCCAAATAACGATCATGAAGATTTATCACTAGACTCTTTACAGTTTGTTTCACTAATAGTGTCCATTGAATCTGAATACGATATCAGTATACCTGATGACTCGCTCTCAATTGCAAAATTCTCCTGTTTTGCAGATTTTTATAACTTAATTTCACAGCTTACTTTAGAGAAAGTGTAGCCATTATTTTTTCTAACTAACGGATGCCCACTTAAAAGTTAACTATATATTCGCATAATAAACGGTAGGAGGGTAGTTACATGAAGATGCTAGTAAAGCCTAAACCAACTATAAAAAGAGTTGTTTTATTTTGGGAAAATGGATTATACAGATGTTGTTAAAGCCTGCTCGATGAATGCTTTGTTAGAAGGGAGGGGAGAAGAATGAAAAAACTTAAAAAGCCAAGTAAAAGAAACGTAGAACTGGTACTATATTGGGAAAATGGCCTCTTTGTTTGTTGTTAATTTTAAAGTGAATAAAGGAGGAGTATACAATGAAAATGCTGAAAAAGCCTAATAAAAAGCAATCTGAGATTTTACTATACTGGGAAAACGGCCTTTTTGTTTGCTGTGGATAAATAGGAAGTAGTTCACTACCAATGAAATATTGTTACTTTTGAGTGCCATCATCAATTATTGAGAGCTGAGCCCCTCTTGAAACTTATGAGTCTTATAAGTGATGAGGGGTTTCAGTTTTTAACGAAAGAGGTGAACAAGATTGGCTGAAAAACTGCTCATCCGGTTTATCAAGAACAATAAGGTATTGTTCTTTTTAGGTGTTGTTATTGTACCAGTGATTGCAAAGATTATGTTTATCGGTCTGGTTTTGATCTATCAACAAATTACGGAGATGTCATTGTCTTCTTCTGGAAATATGATGTTGTTCATTTATTTTTGCATGGGTTACATATTCGTTTTAATTGTATTTCAATATTTAAAAGAGAAGGCCTCAATAAATTTTCGGTCTAGGTTGGGCGAGTCATATAAGGAACAGCTAGGCCGATATTTAATTACGATAAAACCGGCAGAAGTTGAGAAACGCTCACTAGGAAAACTCATCGAGACTTTCCAAAATGTCGAACCACTCTGTCGCTTGCCCGAAGTGTTCATTTCAATCCTCATTTCCATAATCCAGTTATTGTTATTAAGTATTTATGTCATCTACGAAATCAACTGGAAAATGCTCCTCGTTCTTATTATGCTCGTTGTTTTCTCGATCGGAATTAGTATGCTGTCTAGTCCTTTAAGCAAAAAGCAGCGTAATGTTGTTATGACAGAAGAGAAGCTAATCAATATTTCGGATCATATTAGCTCCGGATTGGAGGTTATTAAAAGCTACGCCAAAGAAACATATTTTTATAATGCATATAAAAATTTAACCCGTCAGCAATCAGATTATGAGGTTGAAGTAGGTCGAAATGAAATTGCTTTAGGACTGGCTAATAAAATTTCTACTTTTTTTATCCTAGTAGCAGCTCCTTTGATCGCATGGTATTTTATTCAAAATCAATCGAACCTTGAAGGACGGATCATAACGATGACCCTCATTTACGGATTTCTGGCTGAATCGTTTTCCACTCTGCTCGGAAACATTCAGGCGGTCAAAAAGCTGGAAGTATCGAAGGAATTGTTCAATGAATTTTTTGCACAACCAGATGAAAAGCAGTTCGGTATGAAAGTATACATGGAAAGTACTGTAAAAAATAAACTTCAGATCAACAATATTCATTTCAACTATCCAAATCAGGCGAAGGAGATCATTAAAGGGATCTCGCTAGATATCGGTAATGCAGGCTTATATGTCTTTGTCGGGGAAAGTGGATCTGGAAAGAGTACTTTACTTAAAATTATAAGCGGTCTTTATGAAGAAACCTTCGGATTTATCCAGAATGAGCATCAAAAACTTTCGGCAATGGAACGCTTACGGCTGTTTTCGTATGCAGCCCAGGAACCCTGGCTTTTACCAGGAACTGTACTAGAAAATATTGAATATGCCGTTGCCTCCAATTCGCAGAGTGAGGATAATGTTTTTCTTTCTGACATTAAATTGGATCAGTTGCAAGAACAATTTGCTTTAGGAAACGAGACCTTGATTGACAGCGAAGGCTTGAACTTATCCGGAGGACAAAAACAATTAGTCACCCTTCTTCGTGCATTTCACAAAAAAGTAGATGTCTTTATTTTCGATGAGCCTACTTCTTCACAAGGAGCAAATTCAGAAAATTTGATCTTTGAGGCGCTTAAGAAGCTTAGTCGAAGTAAAGTTGTAATTGTCGCCACCCATAGATTAAAAATAGCGCAAGAAGCTGATTGTATTTATGTCATTGAGAAGGGTTATGTAGCAGAAAAAGGAAGACACATGGAGCTGATCAAAATGAAAGGTAAGTATTATGATTATTTTCAATACGAAGAGTGGCAGTAAATATGAACAAAATAAAAGTATACAAAGATGTTCTTGGTACTGCATACAAGTCGCTATTATTTGTTGTTTTGCTTGAGGCGCTGTCCTGGAGCTTTTTTGCCCTCAGCATAACGCTTTTAGAAAAGGAAATTATTAATTATGTGCTCTACCACGGAAGTCGTTTTCAAATGATTTATTCATACGCTGTGGCCCTATTGGTACTGATTTTAGCTATTTGGGTGATCAGTAAATTCAGATACCAGAAGATCTCCAACATTGGAAAACATGTACGTGACCGAATCATGAATGTGCTTGTTCATGTTGACCTGGGGAAAATCAACGTCACAAGCCGGGACAAAATGATTACGGGAATTACGCAAGATACCGGGAACTTTAGTCGATTTCTGAAAAGTGAATTGTTTGAAGGCATCAAAACTTTGACAACTATTGTGGTAATGGCATCAACAACGGCCATATTCAATTGGCGTTTTTTTATTTTGTCCATGTCATGCTCTATTCTGTTTGCCTTTACCCTTCCACTCTCTAAAAAATTGGAGCATATAGAGAAGAAGCAACAAAGCTATTCCGAGGACAGTATTAAGCAGTTGACAAATATAAAAGGAAACGTTGTTCTTTTTCATATTTTCCCGGGGACCACACGATACTTCGCAAATTTCCTTAGTTCAATCAAAAACATAGTTCTTATGGAAACCGCTGCTGGAAAGTTTTATTGTTTACTCATCACTTTGGCATGGGGAAGCAATATTATTCGGGAAATGGGGATATTAATTATTGGGCTTGTAGTATTGAAATTGGAAATAGGCACAGTTATTGCTTTATTTACTATTACAAGTTTTATGAATAGCGCTATTGTAGCATTGATTAATATTTGGGCTAATTTTCAAAAATCATATGTAGCTTCAGTGAGAATTAAAACGATTCTAGAACTACCGCAGGAAGAAATAGTCATGACAGGTCAGGTAGAGTCTAATCGTATGATAGAGTCCATCTTAGAAATA
The DNA here is from genome assembly GCA_002438345.1 of Paenibacillus sp. UBA6285. Lineage (GTDB taxonomy): Bacteria > Bacillota > Bacilli > Paenibacillales > Paenibacillaceae > Paenibacillus_AQ. The sequence goes on along the minus strand of DJUJ01000187.1, from coordinate 16,246 downwards.
AAACCAGTATTAACGTTGATGCAAATCGGCTTTACTTATCCAGAAACGATGAATGGAGTAAAGCCTTTCACTATGGAGGTTCCTTTTGGAAGCATTATTCATGTCAAGGGGGATATTGGTAGTGGGAAATCGACAATGATCAAGCTAATTTCTGGTATCCTCTCGTTGTCTGAAGGGGAAATACGGATCAACGGCAAGTTGGCCGATTTAAAAACGTTAAGAGAAATCTCATCTATAGTAGACCAAGGGGCGATCATTTTTGAAGGCTCTATCCTGGAGAATATTACATTATTTGAGGGAGATCCGAACATAGCAAAGGTAGAGCAGCTTATCTCAATGGTTAGATTAGACGAGTGGATTCGGGAACAAAAGGAAGGGATTTATACGGTTTTAGGCCAAGACGTACAGCTATCCGGAGGGCAAAGACAGCGATTGGCCATTTGCAGAGCTTTGTATAAGGAAACGCCGATTCTTATTCTGGATGAAGCGACTTCCGCCCTGGATAACGAAAATGAGCAAATTATCTTTTCGATGATTAGCAGACTAAAGGGAAATAAGACCATATTCTTAATTGATCATCGGGAACGCCTGGCGTCGATCAGTGATTTCGTTATTTATTTCAAAAACGGAGATGCCCAAGTATTAGCTCAAGAAGAAAGGAGATTGGGTTATGAAGAAATGTAAAATAGTAGTGATTGATAGTGGTATAGATCGTAACTTCGCTTACTTTGCCCAACGTTCTATTGAAGGCGAGGGTTTAGTAAACGGATCTTGGATTAAGGATGAAATTGATGACGAGATTGGTCATGGAACTGCAGTCACCTATATCATTGCACGAGAAGTTCCACATGCTCAAATTTATATACTAAAGCTATTTAGAGAAGGAGAGGTCACAGAACCAGAGGATTTGATACAAGCTCTAAGTAAGTGTTTAGAAGAAATTAAACCGGATATTATACATTTAAGTAATGGCATGACATCTTTTGACTCCTATCATGACTTAGAAGCTATCATTAATAAGCTTGTTGAAAATAATACAGTCATAGTTGCAGCCTTTGACAACGGTGGTCAGTTATCTCTACCAGCGTCTTTTGAAAATGTAATTGGAGTAGATTTTTCTTTAGAGTGCACAAAAAAGAATGAATATATATATTTAAAAAATAATAAAGTTGACTTTCTAGGCATTGGAAAAACTCAAAGGCTACCGTGGAAAAGTGGAAGTTATAAAAACGTAAAAGGGGCTAGTTTTGCAGCACCGTATATAACAGCAGAAGTCGCCAAAATCATTAATGCTACCGGGGATAAGCAAATTGATAGCATTAAATCCCAAATAGCTCAAATCTCAAAACGTGAGAAACAATTTATGGTTTCCAAAGCGAGACATAGAATGCCCTATATTGAAAGAGCAATCGTATTCCCATTTAACAAGGAGATACATAGTATTGCTAGATTTGAAAATTTGCTTACATTTGATGTTATCGGATACTACGACGATAAGGTTTTCGGAAATGTAGGTCAAACAATAGGGGATTTAATAGATTGCAAGACAAAAGATAACATGGTTCAAAATTATCATGAAATCAATTGGAACGGTGACTTTGATGCAATTATTTTAGGTCATCTGGGCGAAATGGAGAATTTAACCAAAAAGGAATACCAAAAGTACTTTGTTGAGAAAGCACTTGAACACGGAAAAAAAATAGTTTCTTTCGATCCAGTTGATGCCGAATCTCTTAAAGAGAATAGAGGAACTGAGGTTTACACTCCATGCTATTCTTCTGAGAATCTTGAGCAAACTATGGGTAAAATGTATGAAATAAGCAGTCCAGTTCTCGGCATCTATGGAACAAGTTCAAAACAAGGGAAGTTCTCTTTACAATTAAACTTGAGAGAACAGTTGATAAGTAGGGGGTATCGAGTAGGGCAATTAGGAACTGAGCCTTCAAGTTTACTTTTTGGAATGGAGGAGGTATTTCCTATTGGCTATAACTCAACCGTGGATTTAAAAAATGAAGAGATAATACTTGCCATTAATCAACTTATTAGAAAGATAGAAGATAAGAAACAACCAGATATAATTCTTTTCGGTATGCAGTCTAATACAGTCCCTTACAATGTAGGTAATATAGCTTTTTACAATTTTTTTATACCATTAATACAGTTGGGGGCATTACCTGATGCATGTATCTTATGCGTTAATACTTATGATGATGTGAATTACATAAAGCAGACCATCAAATTTATTGAAAGTTATTCTGATTGTAAAGTTATATCACTAGTCGTTTCACCCGTTTCACAATATTTGCAAACTAAAGAGTTTTATGTAGAAAAATTTGAAAATAACAAAAATGAACAACATAAAACTAAAGAATTATTAAGTAAATTCACTGAAACTCCTGTATTTTTACTCGACGATGAAAATGAAATTCAAATGTTAATTACGGAGATTGAACGATTTTTCACTTAATGACTCGTGCCCAACAGTTCAGCGGTAGTCAAAGACGGTTTGCAAGTTCTGAGTAGCCTGCCGCCCACTGCTCCTAATCCCGATCTGCTCGTCGAACTGGATACTAGTGATGACGCGAAGACATACCGTTAAAGCGATGATCTAGCGTTGGTGCAAGGACAACCAAATTCAAGAATACGTGGGCGTGTGCAGCCGGAACAACGCTTCATTTTCGCTATGAGAGTAAGAAAACATTAGATAGTGGATATGAACTTAGGCAACGCCATTACCGCAGTACCGGCTGCCAGGACTGTCCCATGAAAGCCGAGTGTACAAAGGCTGCTGGAGATCGAGAAGTCACGGTGAGCCTGAAAGGTATGGTGTATAAATACCAGGCTTGGCAGCTTCTCCAAGTGAAAAGGGATATTAATTGGCGGTTGGTCGGATGATCGAACCGGAAAGTGTATTTTGGCATCTTAAAAACAATCGGCAATTCCAGCGATTACTGCTTCACAGCATGGGAAAAGTGATGCTTGATGTCGGATGGANNCAGAGCAGCGATTCACTAATCAAAGGAGAATCGCTGCTTTTTTAAGTCTTACTACTACGATTTTGAAATGACAAGTACTATCCCTTTCGAGGAAATTCTAATTATGGGACAGCCTATTTTTTGCTATTGCTAATTCATTAAGATTACTTAAAACGATGTGTTAATCTTGGACCATCCTGAATGACTGTGATGGAATTGTCGTTCGCGACATATAACCTGTTCGTTAGTGGATTAAGCGCAATATTTACGCCTGTTACGGAGGGGAATACCGCAATTCTTTTAAACGTGCTGGCGTTATACACGGACATTCTGTTCTTATTGAAATTACTGACAAACAAGTGATTCGTAATCGGGTTGATGAATGTGCTGGAGGAGGAAGATAACACTCTAGTTGCGATCACCTTATTGGTATTNNAGGATTAAGGATGACCTCGCTTTGTAGCCGTCCAAGCTGCACATTCTTGAGGAGCTTGTTGGTGCGGCCATTGATCACGGAAAGAAAGCGGCTTAAATTATTGGCTACATAAATACGGTTCGTAATCGGATTTAGCACAGGTGTGATTACTGGGTTGTTGCCAACCTTGATGGTTGCTATTACAGTTTGTGTACTACCGTTGATTACAGATACGGAATTGTTTATCGTATTCGTTACATAAATGCGATTGGTACGTTTATTAATGGCGATAGCGGAAGGGCGGCCACCGATCTGGATAGTAGTCCGAATGCAGTTCGATCTGCCATCGATGACGGTTACGATGCCAGAGGCACTCGACACATAAATCAGGTTCGTTCGAACATTAACGTTAACACTATCAGGGTTGCTGCCCACTTGAAGGGTCTTGATTACACGGTTTGTCCGTCCGCTAATTACAGATACCGTCCCATCGCGGAAGTTTGTGACATACACACGGTTTGTTTTTGGGTTGATTGCAAGCTTGAGCGGAAATCTACCTACCTGTATGGTTGCAATGATCCGATTGGTTAGGGTGCTCAATACACCAACAGTTCCGGCTGTAGTATTAGGATTTACGAAGTATACCCGATTGGTTATGGGATTTACCTTAATATCTCCGACGGGTACGGATGTGGGAACTGTGGTTATGATGGTGGGTAACGCCATGATATAACCCCCATTTCAAATGACTAGATGCTTCATTATATTTAGGCTTAGGCAAAAGGGTACTTCATTTATCGTTGCAAGATGTATCTCCGAGGTGTAGAATAATATTCCCTCATCCACATTTTGGGGTTTATGTAAACGATATTTTTTAGGGGAATTGAGATTGATTGGAGGTTGGAGGGTAAGATGATGAAATCAGTGTTATCAGATATTTTACTAACGCCTGACAAGTTGCAGCTTCATAGCGAATTACTAGAGGAGATTGGGCGATACATTACGCAAGAGATTCTAAATCACCCTTTATTGCAAGAGGATCGTCAACGGGTAAGCATTATCCTTGATGGATCAACCGCACTCGGAATAGTGGATGGGCAGTCGGATGTGGATGTAATCATTGTTTGTGAAGATGAATCTTACAACAGCATTAATCATCGGTTCGAGGAAGCGGGGCTGATTCCGGAGCAAAGTAGTTTTTTTATGGATTTAAGACTTCCGAGTGGGAAGACGGGACATTATACACTTCATAAAATATCTGAGATCAAAGAAGCGTTAATAAGCGGGAATATGGAATGGCTTTGGAATGCATCAGTGTCCTATATTTACTACGACGAGTTGGATCTGAAGTCACTTTTTCATTCCTATGTTCCACTCCAACCTGAAGTACTAATGAGATTTCGTAAAAATTCATACATACAGCTAAGAAGCTATGCGAGAAGTCTAGATAATCCTGTAGTTCGTGGCGACGCCTTTCCCGTCCTGTTCTTAGCGGTTTCTCTTTATAAGGAAGCTTTACGCTGTGCAATCACTATTGAAGGTTATCCGTATCCCTATGACAAATGGCTTGTTCCCGTAGCGCAGCAAACGACCGTTGGCAGAAAAATTCTGGAGTGTGCAGGCGATTTTTGGAGTTATCTTAGAGATGATGAGTCCTTTGCTCCTATGTACCAGGAGGACAATAACTTTGTTAAAATGGAAAAACGATTTCGGAAGATCCTTGTGGATGAATCTCGTGCGCGAGGGATAGACGAGCTTTGGTTAATCGAGTGGTGGAAGTTTTTGAATGAGTGATAACTGTAATGACACCGACTATCCTTATTGATTAGGGTAAGGTATACTGGAATGAACTTTTTAGTAGGAGGTGACTATATGATTGGGACAGTCTCTATATTAGGAGTTCCTTTTTCAAAACTAACATTACACGAGACGACACTTCATCTAACAGAACATATTCAATCTGGGGAATCCAAGCTATTTCATTTGATAACGGCAAACCCGGAAATTACGATAACAAGTCAATCGGACGAGTTGCTTCGAACCATACTTCATGAGGCAGATTTGATCACCCCTGACGGGATCGGCATTGTGATGGCTTCGAGAAGAAAAGGCGACCCTATTGCTGAAAGAGTTACGGGGTATGAGCTACTTCTTGAGCTGCTCGCACAAGGGAATAAGCTGGGATGGAGTTTTTATTTCTTAGGCACGGATGAGCTTACAAGCTGCCAAGCGGTCGAAGCGATCACTCACTCCTATCCGAATGTGAAGATTGCGGGAAGACATAATGGATTTCTTACCAAAGAGGAGGAGCCTTCTATTGTGGCAGAGATTCAGCGCGCACAGCCGGATTTCCTGATTGTTGCTATGGGTGCGCCGTACTCTGATAAATGGGTTTACAAGCACAAAGTGGAGCTTACGCAGGTTAAGGTTGTTTTTGGCGTGGGCGGAAGTTTGGATGTCATAGCGGGGAAAGTGAAGCCAGCACCTCCGATATGGAAAAAGCTCAACTTGGAGTGGCTGCATCGACTATTATTCGCCCCAGTTGCCAAAGGACAAAAGTCGCGGTGGCGAAGACAGTCCGTACTACCCAAGTTTGTGTTTCAAGCGATGATTAGAAAATAAGTAAGAAGGCCACCCTGGATAGGGTGGCTTTCTTAAAATATAAGAATTTATAGGCTGCGCAACTTTAATAACCTTATATTTCTCGCTTAAACGCTTACCGTCCTCATAGGGACGTCGAAGGCGTTTATACTTGAATAGCGAGCTGAGGAGTAACTGGAATTGCAAATTAAAATGAAAATATACATGAAAATATTCATGGAAATGAAAGGATAATCATAACTAATTACAGAAAATGCTTCACAAAACATCGTTATTGATGTATTATAAATGTGAAATTATTCACAAAAAAAGGGGCGTTATAAAAATGAAAAAGACAACAAGCTCTGCCCTTATTCTCATTCTCTCTGTCATGCTCGTTCTCGCAGGATGCGGTAACAGTAATAGCAACAGCACAGGTAATAGTAGTGGCAACGAGAACAAGAGTAAGGTCAATGAGACGGCTAAAAATGATAAAACAGAAGCCGTATCAGGCGCATCAGAAGCAAGCTACACACCACTGGATCAATTAAAAGATAGTTACGATATCGTTATTGTCGGTGCTGGCGGTGCGGGAATGTCTGCTGCACTAGAAGCAAAGGCTAAAGGCTTGAACCCGGTTATCTTAGAAAAAATGCCGGTTGCAGGCGGGAATACAAGTAAATCCTCGTCGGGGATGAATGCATCCCAAACGAAATTCCAAAAAGATCAAGGCATTGAAGACAGCAATGATAAGTTTTATGAAGAGACACTAAAGGGCGGCCATGACACGAACGATAAAGAGATGCTTCGCTTCTTCGTTGACAATTCCGCAAGTGCTATCGATTGGCTGGATTCAATTGGAATCAGACTGAACAATATCACGATTACAGGCGGCATGAGTGAAAAACGTACCCACCGTCCAGAAGACGGCTCTGCGGTAGGCCAATACCTTGTCAAAGGCTTGGTTAAGAACTTACAAGAAAAAGAAATCCCACTGTTTGTAAACGCAGATGTTAAGGAAATCACCCAAAAAGACGGTAAGACTAACGGTGTCAAAGTACTGTTTAACCAAGCCGATGAGAAAACCATTACAGCGAAGGCAGTTGTTGTAACAACTGGTGGTTTCGGTGCTAATATGGACATGATCTCTAAAGTCAGACCTGATCTGGAAGGATACGTTACTACTAACCAGATCGGTAGTACCGGCGACGGCATCAAGATGATTGAGGCACTTGGTGGAACAACTGTTGATATGGATCAAATCCAGGTTCACCCAACGGTTCAACAAGAAAAATCTTATCTGATCGGGGAAGCTGTTCGCGGCGAAGGATCTATCCTCGTTAACAGTGAAGGCACACGGTTCGTGAACGAATTGACTACACGTGATAAAGTTACCGCAGCCATCAATGCACTTCCTGAAAAAGCGGCTACTCTTGTCTTTGATTCCGGCGTAAAATCACGCGTTAAAGCGATTGAACAATATGATAAAATGGGCTTCGTAATCAAAGCGGATTCCATCGAGGCATTGGCAAAAGAAATCGGCGTTCCAGCAGATAAGTTGAAAGCTACACTCGATACTTGGAACAGCGCAGTAAAGAACAAGAACGATGCTGAATTCGGCAGAACAACAGGGATGGACAACGACTTGTCCGCGGGTCCTTTCTACGCGATTAAGATCGCTCCTGGGATTCACTACACCATGGGCGGTGTGAAGATCAATACGAACACAGAAGTATTAAATAAAGACGGTGCAGCTATTCCTGGCCTGTTTGCAGCAGGTGAAGTTACAGGTGGATTGCACGGTCAAAACCGGATCGGCGGTAACTCTGTGGCAGAAATCATTATTTTCGGCCGTCAAGCAGGGATTAAATCTGCTGAGTTCGTACAAGCACAATAAGACACTAACTCCATATTTCGTTACTGGGTAACAACAAAAGAACCGCTGGGCTAATAGAAGCCCGAGCGGTTCTTTGTTTGATCTCTCATTTGTTACTTTGATCTGAGATGTCTTTTATCTACATTTATTCTGAAGGTTGCTTCCCGCTTTTAGCTTGTTCCTCTCGCATCCATTGTGACAGCTGGCGTTTGAGTTTAAGGAATTTCGGGGAATCCGTAATCTCATCGCGGCGCGGCCGTGGAAATGGCACGTCAACAGTATGTAGGATGGAGCCAGGGCGGCCCGAAAATACATAAATACGATTCGAGAGGAGCAATGCTTCTTCGATGTTGTGGGTGATGAACAGTACAGAGCGGCGATTCTCCTCCCACAGTTCGAGCAGCCAGCGCTGCATTTCACTGCGAGTTAGCGCATCCAGTGCGCTGAAAGGTTCATCGAGCAGCATCAGTTCCTGCGGAGCGAGCAATGCTCTAAGAAAAGCCGCACGCTGCTGCATTCCGCCCGACAGCATATGCGGATAAGCTTGTTCGAACCCGCTTAGCCCAACCTTGGCGAGCCACTGCCGCGCTTCCTCACGAGCGCCATCACGCAGTGCGCCTTTGATTTCACCGGCAAGCAGCACATTATCCTCAATCGTCCGCCAAGGGAACAGTGCAGGCTGTTGCGGCATATAACTAATTTCACCGCGCTGTCCCGTAACGACCTTGCCGTTCATCCGAATCGTTCCAGCATCTGGATTCACAAGACCACCGATCATATGGAATAAGGTGCTTTTTCCGCAGCCGGAAGGACCTACAATCGAAATGAACTCTTGCTGTTCTACCTTAAGAGAGACGTTATTCAGCACGTTCGTCTCGCGGCGACGATGGGTGAAGGACTTGGAGATGCCACTTACTTCAAGAGCAGGTGGTGCGGTATGAGCTTCAGGTGAGCTTATGACTTCTGTTGTTCTGTGTTGCATTTGCGTCGCTTGAGACATACAGGCATCTTCCTTTCTATGAGTTACGGCGCGGCTTCCAGCGTACAAGCCATTTCTCCAGCAGGGCAATAATAGCAAAGAGTACAAGACTAAGAAGCACGATAATAACAATAGCGACAAACATCCGATCCGTACGATAAGCGGATTTCTGGAGAAGCATATAATAGCCAATACCTTTATCTGCGCCAATCCATTCTGCGACCACGGCTCCCATAACCGCATAGGTGGCGGATATTTTCACACCAGAGAATAGTGCCGGAATAGAAGTGGGCAGCTCTAGCTTGGTGAAGATTTGCCACTTGCTTGCACCCGCCATTTTCATATAATTTACCATGACCTGATCACTTTGGGACAAGCCGCCCATAGCAGCGACAGCTACCGGGAAGAAACATACCAGCGTAATCAACACGATTTTGGGCAAAAGACCGAAGCCGAACCAGATGATGAGCAGCGGCCCGAGTGCGATGGAGGGAACATTTTGACTCAGAATAATGAGTGGATAAAAAGCCCGTTTGGCCCAAGGCAACAGATGCAGCAGTAGAGCGACGATCAGGCCTACAGCTGTACCAATGGGAAAGCCGATTAACGTGAGCCGAAGCGTAGCCATAGTATGAGCCCAGAGACCTGAGGCATTACTGGTGGATTCACGAGCAATATCAGCAGGACTCGGCAGAATCCAAGGTTCGATAGAAAAAAGAGAAACGGATAGTTGCCATAAGGTTAAAAAGAAGACGACCGCCACAAGGGGCGGCCATATTAGCTTCCAGGTCGATCTCACGGCCGATATTTCTCCGTCAATTTATCCATGCTGATTCCGTTAGGATTATGAGCGATTTTGATCTGCGAAATCACGCTTGGACTGCCTGCCTCGATCAGTGCTTCCTGCATCTGACGTACAACCTCTAGCAACTCGCTAAGCTCACCTTCCATGGTGGTTTCCAGTGGATTTACCTGATGTTTAACGCCGGATTTCTGAATGACCTCAATCGCTTTATCTACGTATGGGATGGAGTCCTCGTTGTTTGGAGTCTTTGGAATTACTTGAATGCTGAGTAGTGTGTTTGCCACGATAATCAATCCTCTCATTTTATAAGGTAAGTTCAAAAAGCCAACTTTGATAACGAAGTAATTCAGGAAGCGGATACGACATCGAATCTTGAACGAACTTGGGAAGTCCGGTACTCACGTAGCACATCACTACGATCCGTTCCTCCTTCCTAAAGTGTTTACTCTCCAGCCGGTAAAAAATCATTAGTGAATGCACTTGCAGCATCCAGCGGTTTATCCAGCAGCTTCAGACCATACATCCAGTCACCGTAATTCTGCCAGACTTCGGTTTTTTGCTCACCCCAGCGGGCAGCGTCATCCTTGTATTTCGGGCTAAGCCATTTCTGGCTAGCTAGGACAAGCTCAGCATCTAGGTCAGGAACAGCCTTGGATAAGGTTGCGGCAGCCTCTTCTGGATGATCAATCGCATACTGATAACCTTTCGATGTGGCTTTCAGGAAAGCCTTCACCAAATCTGGATTCTCAGAAATCTGCTTCTCGCTCGTTGTCAGCACAGGTGTGTAATAATCGAGCTGTGGTGCATAATCCTTCAAGTACAGCATATCCAGCGGCTCACCACGTAGTTCGGCCTCAATACCGGTCCATGCGTAGAAGATCCAAGCGAAATCAATGTCACGTTTTACGGCTGTGAAATAATCTGCTTCCCCAATGCTGACGAGCTTAACCTTCTTCACGTCGCCACCCTCAGGGTCCATGATCGCTTTCATGGCTGCTTCTTCAGCGGGAGAGCCCCAACCGCCGTAGGTCTTACCTTCAAAATCTTTTGGCGATTTAATATTGCGGTCCACTGGAGCGGCGAATCCCGAAGTATTATGCTGAATAATGGCTGCAATCGAGACAAGGGGTACGCCTTGTAGACGGGCTAGTGTTAATCCTTCTTGAGCGCTGATACCAAAAGCGGCTTCCCCAGAGGTAACCATGGTGTCGGAACCTGCGGCACCAGGTTGAACGATTTCTACATCCAAACCTTCTTCAGCGTAATAACCAAGATCCTTGGCTACGTATAGACCGGTATGATTCGTGTTCGGTGTCCAGTCTAGTGCAATCTTAACTTTGGTAAGCTCCTTCGGAGCATCCGACCCGTTCGCTGCATTGGATTCCGCAGCAGTTCCTTTGTTTCCAGCTGTATTCCCATTGTTGCTGCCGCATCCGGCAATCGCAAGAATGAGCATACAGGTGAGGCTCAGCATGAGTGCTTTCTTGACTTGCATGTCTTCTTCTCTCCTTTAAGGTTGCCAGATCCCGTCATCCAACATGAACCATAAAGTGTAGTATGTACATTTCTTCTACATCTTTTGTGATCTACACAAAAAAAGCGCCCCGAGTGATCGGGACGCTGGCTTGGCGCAAGGTTAGTAAAGGTCACAGGGACCAAAACCAATTGGCGATTCCTACGCTGGCATTATCCAGATCAGGTATAAGGGTCAGTATCTTGTGGGATACAATCTCAGCCGGCCAATTCCAGCACCCCTGGTTCTATGAAGTTAACGGGTATTTCCACGTGAAATATAAGAAAGTATAGGTTTTGCACCTAAACTTTATGCCTTATATTTCTCGCTTAAACGCTATCGTCCTTATAAGGACGCTGAAGGCNNCATGCATACGGTGTATTATAGACGGCTGTTCTCGGAATGTCTAGTAGCATGCTCCTAAATTTTTCAAATCTATGGATCCCTTTTCATTAGTCTAGATCTTTATATTTCTTGCGGTGGCGCCTCTTGAGCTCACTAATCAGCGCATTTAGCGTAAGGACAACACTTACTAGAATACCTGTCACGGTTACAAAGAGGGCAAGGAATTCAAAAGGAGAATATTCGATCATTTTACTCCATTCAATCTTTCCCTTTAGATCATCAATGATCTGATTCATGCCGTAAATCCCGCTGACCACCGTAAATACAGTGAGAATCATCAACAGATTATCACGACGCTTCGACTGAAACTTATCCTGATATTGAAACAGGTCGGTCAAGGTTACTTTTACTTCGCCGAAAAGGGCATCATTAGCGTAAACTTTGCGAAGCTGAAGAAAAATCTCCCGCCCCTGCGACTGTGAAACCAGCTCCAAGAAATAAAACTTCGCTGAAAATTTATTAATCGAGAAGATTAGATTGTCTATTTCATCATAATCGTGATTAATACGGAGTCGGGAGTGCATATTCGCGAGCTTTAGCAGAACGATTTTATGGAAAATACTTAGTAGAAGTCCGTAATAATATTCCCCGTACATTTGGTTGGCAAGCCTAACGGCGATCTTCGGTTCAGCTCGGGTCAGGCAGCAAAAGGTCTGCTCATTCATCAAATAATAAGTGTCCGGACCCCAGCGATTATAAGTATGCTCTTTACAGTAGTGCTCAATATATTCGGGATCGCTGGCACTAATAGTAGGCTCTCCGTTCAGATCCATTCCATCTAGCTGAGAAGCACGATAGCGGAGTTCTACAGTAATTTCTTCTGTATTCTCCTCATTCTGAAAGCCGTAAAAGGCTTGAACCTGCATTCTTTCATCTACGAAAAAGGGTAGTGTCTCGAAATAAGCCCCATTGATATCCGAATGATCTAGAAAAGGCTCCAGTCCATCCACCAGATTTCGGAAGACGAAATCCTCCACCATCTCAAAGGTTTGTTCCCCGCAATGGATATAGGTATAGTCGTCAGGTATGAAGGTATTCTCCAGCTTTCGAAAGCGGTCTGCGAATTCAAGTGCAGTACTATAGGGGATCGACTCCCCCTCAAGCTGGACGCGTATGGTCACGAAGCCAAGTTGAAAAGGACATATGAATAAATCTGTCGAGAGAACCTTGAAATCTACGGATTGCTGCGGCATCTCCAGCATACAGTCTAGATTATTTACTCTAGAAAAACGACGGAAAGAGTCCACATCCTTCTTACGTGGAAAAAGAACATGTGCGGCGAATGGCAGATAGGTGCGCTCCATTCTTTCATGGGAGACACAGTAACCATCTCCATAATAGGCAGCTTCCAGCGCTTTATTATCCAGAAAAAAACGTGTGAATCCATCATCCTGCAATTGCTGGATGAGCTTCTTAGAATCTCCCTTCTTCATAGAGAAGGGGAATATAAACTGCATAAGTGCAGTATGTA
>DJUJ01000187.1:0-3221 GCA_002438345.1 Paenibacillus sp. UBA6285 | reverse complement strand
GCTCAGTATAGACCTTATCCATGAAGAGTCCATCCTTATGCTCAGAATATGACTTACAGATCACATTACCCTAAAAGGATTAAGTTGATACAAGTCTAAATACGAGAACTTTTTGCTTTCACCGTTTGACTAGATTGGAACCTCCATGCGGCAATGCTCAGCAGGAACAAGAAGGCGGCAAAAGCGGCAAGTAACCCTGCTGTCTGTGCTACTTGTAGATGGTCCATAGACCAGCCCATGAATAGGGGCAGNNTGTAGGGCACCGCCCACGCCTCCGGCAGCGATCATTATGCTGGGTGTCGACTCTTCGGCTCCTGGCAGCATCTTGCTGGAGAAGACTAGTGCAATGGAGAAAATACCGGACATAAATAGCCCCAGCAGCAGAATGACAATGAACGCAGCGATTCGACTCTCTGTGAACGGAAAAAGAGCCAGCAGTAACAAGGTCAGTAAACTGCTGCTCAGAATATACACGCGGTAAGAAATTTTCTCTGCGATCACGCCAGCAAACAGTCTTCCCGTTGACATAGCTAGCCAAAAGAAAGTGACTGTTAGTGCCGCTGCAGATTCCGTCATCCCTAGCTTGGCGATAAAGATGGCGGGCATAAAGTTGACCAGACTCATCTCCGTGCCTACATAGAGAAAGAAGAACAGGATGAAGATGCCAAGCAGAATCCATTGCTTCCCTTTATACGGAAGTCGTGTGCTGGATCGCGAAGAAGCTGAGACTTTACGAGGAGCTCGCTCATCCAGTATGCGCTGCAGATTCCCAAAATGACCTCTTCCCCAGAGGATGAGAGAAATGAATGAGAAGGCAGCAACAATTAGAAATGCCAACCTCCATGCTCCGTCAGCAATGAGCGGACTGGCGATTAGCGGCATCACGAGTGCTCCTATCCCAAATAGGACTTCAAGTCGGCTCATCGCAATCGCGGTTCCTTCTGTCACAGCTCCGATAATGATGGTGCCGATGACGGCTTCGATCATGCCGAAACCAAAGCCAGCCGCAACAGCGATGACATACATCCACCCCCAAGGTGGTAGAAAAGCATACGCAATTTCAGCAGTCAGGAGAAGAGCGGTGGCGATAATGATGCCTCCTCGTTTGCCAAAACGGCGATTGAGTAGGGGAGAGACAAGCACACCAGCCAGAAAACCAGCGAATTGACTAAAGATTAATTGCCCGCCGGCACTGTAATTTTGGTCATAATGCTGTAGCAGAACGGGAAGAATAGATCCCAGCACTACATGAGCAAGTCCAATGACAAAGTAGGAAAGACAGCCGATCCAAATCAGTTTTTTCACGAAATAGGCTCCTTATCTAGAATTATAACAAGCACCATAGTTATGATAAGTCCAAACAGTGAGCTTGGGTATATAAACTTTTGTTTATATGCATGAAGGGAGAGATTTACGTAATGGATAACAAACAACTAGAGCAACTCATTATTAAGGCACTGGATGCTAACAAGTTCGGTTCCTTTGGTACGATCGAAGAAGGAAATAAGCCCAAAGTTCGTTATATGGCCATTTTCCATGAAGAATTGAAGATTTTTTTGGCTACGAATCGCAAGACGCATAAAGTGGAGGAGTTATCTGATAATCCAAATGCATTTTTGCTGCTTGGATATGAGTCAGGCGGAAGCAAAGATGTGCTGGAGATTGAAGCAACCGTTGCCGTTTCTAAGGATGAAGGACTGCGCTCCAAGGTGTGGAATAAAGAGCTAGAGCCATGGTTTACAGGACCAGGCGACCCTAATTATGTGATTCTGGAGCTTACTCCAACACGTATCGAGTACATCGGTAGTAATAAAGAGCATGGCGTTTGGACCCCCTAAGCCAATTTCAAATGATTCTTATAGCCTTCCTATCCTACTGAGGATTAGGAGGGCTTTTTTAAAGATAAGTCCCTGAGTGTCCTGTTAAAACATGTTATAANNTTTAGGTAATCATTCAGGGAGGATTTGAAATACATGACCGTTACTCTGTTATATATTGAAGATGATCGTGAAATCGGCAGCGTCGTGTCTGCGGATTTAAGTGAGCGGGGGTATAGTGTACGCTGGCTGCGGAGCGGGGAGGGAGCGTCTGAGGAAGCTGCGCCTTGTCAATTGGCTATTCTGGATGTAATGCTTCCGGGCCTGGATGGGTTTACTGTCGGACAAAGATTGAAGAAGGCGTACCCTAATCTGCCGATCTTGATGCTCTCAGCACGAACCTCGATCGATGATAAACTGCAGGGACTGGAGTTCGCGGATGATTATTTGACGAAGCCTTTTCATCCTGATGAATTGGCAGCCAGAATTGAAGTGCTGCTCAGACGGAATGGAGCAGTTGTTCAGGATTCGCTCACGCTTAAGCACCTTATCGTATATGAAGGGGATAACCGGATTATAAATGCTCAGACTCAGGAAGAAGTCATGCTTACGGGTAAGCAATTTCAGATTTTTTCTTATTTGCTGCGTCATCTCGGCCAGATAATGACGAAGGAGCAGATCTATGAAGCCGTCTGGGGAGAAACCTATCTCGAAGGGGATAAAACTTTGATGGTACATATCCGTTATTTGCGTGAAAAGCTGGAGATTGATCCAGGTAATCCGGAAATTATCGAAACTGTCCGTGGGATCGGATACCGGGTAAGAGCATGAGAGGATTAGACCGCATTCGCAAGCAGCGCAGCTCCTCATTGTTATCGGGGTATTTGCTTATTATCGTTTCTGCACTGCTATTTATTCCTGTGGTTCTTCCGTTGTCCTTTGCTGTCTACAATATGGTTAACGAAGCGACTAAAGGTGCTCCACCTGTAGACACATCCTTATATTCGAATATTGCTGCGCTGGAGAATATGTGGCATAAAGAGGCACTTCACTTAGAAAATGCTTCTACGGAAGCTATAAATGAACGGCTACATGAACTGAGTCGGAAATACACTGAGACCACTATGTTTTGGGTAGATGGGCAGGGAATGACCCAGTTGATTCTTACACCTGATGAAGGTGATCCGGATAAGATTTATAGCGGAGTTCCTGATCAGTGGACTGCGGCTGAGGCTATTTATTTTATGAAAGAAAGTACGAAGCTAGATCCTTTAGCCATCGTTGCCTTCATGGGGGACAAAGTGGAAGCAGGTAAAGGGTTTATGGTGATGCAAATTCCAAGAAAGCTGCTAAACAAAGGGGCTTATGGGGGAGTCGGGGCTTGGGCTTGGTATTACTTTGTGC
>DJUJ01000240.1:49821-50181 GCA_002438345.1 Paenibacillus sp. UBA6285 | reverse complement strand
CATTAAAGTTCGCATTTCTTCCGACATAAGAACCTACAGTATCCGCTGAAAGATGTAGTGTTGTAAGCATGTCGCTCATCGCGTACTTCTGTCCTCCCAATTGTGGGATCCAGAGACTTGAGATCGTACCGAAAGAGTACAATCTGAACTCTACAGCGCGGTGAACTGGAATGTTAACGTAGTTTACTGTTTCAATACCTTCCTCTGGATAGCTGAAATGCCATTTCCAGTTGGAGGAGGAAGCATAGATTACAAGCGGCTTCTGATCTTTATAGTCCGCTGCAACGTTTTCTACATCAATTGTCGTTTTGACGGTGACCACGGAGAGGAATGACACGATAATAATCGGAATCGTAATCC
>DJUJ01000240.1:49443-49704 GCA_002438345.1 Paenibacillus sp. UBA6285 | reverse complement strand
AGTACGAAGACATATAAGATGTAGACAACTGCTAGAACACCGAGCATCATAACAATGGAGAGGATGATCGTGTCAGACAAAGTTCTTGCAGCCGGCCCCTTCGGATTCAGAACAGCGATTGAACTGCATCCTGGCAAGAGTAAAATTAGGCTGAGAAATAAAGCGTATAACGGTCCCTTTTTGTTCATGCTTAAGCTCCTTCCTTCAATACTTATATTAATAACCCTCATCATTACCTTCATATATAGTAAGAACTAATGA
>DJUJ01000240.1:48010-49306 GCA_002438345.1 Paenibacillus sp. UBA6285 | reverse complement strand
TATTTTCTGTTCAAACTTTGTTCAATAATTTACTAATGTTGCTAATTTGGACACATCTATTTTGTGCAAAAGGACTATAATTTAACCGTTTTTTGTTGGTGTGATAGGATTTGAGTGGAATTCATATTTTGATGATCTTTGTCGAAATTTCTGCAAATGACAAAAAGGGTAACAAATTATTCTGCATTAAGTTACAATCTCTCAAATTTCTTTCTATTAATCTATGGTAAGGTTATAGGTAAATATACAAGATGGGAGATTTTTTAAGATGTTTAAAAAGAAAGTTTGGCTATTATTTATAGTATTTTTCGTATGTACGGGTTTGGTACGAGAGATAGATACAGTGAATGCTGCGGGTGCAGGATCCCTAAAGTTAGGGGTAAACGATAAATTAACTGAAATTGAAGCAGTGTCGATAAAAGATACATATTTTGTTCCACTGCGTGATTTGTCACTGGAAACGAATCTGGTTCTAACTCTTCAGGGTGATGGCATTAATGTTAAGGGAAACAATGGATCCATCAAACTGCTGAATGATCACGCAACTGCTCTTCTCCCTAATGGAAAGACAATTGCATTAGATACATTATTGAAAAATGGAAGAACGATGGTTCCTGTGAAGATGACCTCTCATCTTGGATTTTCAATTTCGTTTAAGCCAGCTGAATCTTTATTAAGAATTCATAATTCCGGGGCTAAATTAAACGATGCTACATTTGTGAATCAACATAAGAAGGCTTTGCAGCCGAATGTAACTACAGGGACGACGGGCACGAAGGGGAAAGTCGTATATCTTAGCTTTGATGATGGTCCATCCGCCACAACCTCTCAATTACTTGATATATTGGCGAAATATGATGCGAAGGCTACCTTCTTCATGTTAGGGAATAACATGAATGCACACGCGTCTCAAGTGAAACGCTTAGTGAAGGAAGGACATGCTCCTGGTTTACACGGTATGACACATGTGAAAGATAAATTTTATGCTTCTCCGGCTTCTGCGTTGAAAGAGATGAATGACGATAATGCGATTCTGAAGAAACTTACTGGTCAAAGTACAACACTGATTCGTACACCTTACGGTAGTAAACCTTATTTAACAAAACCCTTTAGAGATAAAGTACTAACTCAAGGTTATCATCTGTGGGATTGGAACGTTGACTCTGAGGATTGGAGATATAAGAATGATAGTAATTCCATCTATAATACGGTTATGAGAGAGGTTCATGGTCTGAAGAAGAGCAGCCCTGTGATTCTAATGCATGATCAAAAGGCTACACTTAAAGTTCTTCCACG
>DJUJ01000240.1:38109-47993 GCA_002438345.1 Paenibacillus sp. UBA6285 | reverse complement strand
CGACAGATTTGATCTGTCGTCTTTTTTTTGTCCGAAATCGTTGTAGTTTTGACACAAGTACGGCCCTCTAATCTATCGACGTAGTTCACCTGCCATGTTATCATGATACTCTGATAACGTATTACCGAACTAAAGCACACACTGCTGTGTCAACGATGGGGGATAAAAGAGATGAAGAACAAAGCAATTTTAGTCTTATTAATGATTATGGTAATTACTGCATTGGCAGGCTGCTCAGCTTCAGGGAGTAAGGATGGAAAGCTTATCATCGGAATCGATGATAAGTTCGCTCCAATGGGCTTCAGAGATGAGAACAACGAAATCGTTGGTTTTGATATTGATTATGCCAGAGCGGCTGCTGAGAAAATGGGCAAAGAAATCATTTTTCAGCCAATCGACTGGTCAGCAAAGGAGTCAGAACTAAACAGCGGACGCATTGATATGATTTGGAATGGGTACACCATCACGGATGAACGCAAGGAAAAGGTATTATTCACTAAGCCTTATCTTGAGAATAGCCAGGTAATAGTCGTATTAGCGGATTCATCGATTTCGAAGCTTAAGGATTTGGCTGGTAAAGAGGTAGGGCTCCAAAGTTTATCATCAGCTGCTGATGCCTTGAATGAGAATCCGATTAAAGACAAAATTGCTAATATATCAGAATTTCCAGATAACGTCCTAGCCCTCACAGACTTGAAGACTAAACGCCTGGATGGTGTAGTTATTGATGAAGTTGTGGCTAGATATTATATGTCAAAAGAGCCTCATGCCTTTAAACTGTTAGATGAATCGCTTGCGCCTGAGCAGTACGGGATTGGAATTAAGAAAGGTAATGAGGCACTGCTAGAGGAGCTTCAGAAAGCTCTGGATGAAATGAATAGTGATGGAACGGCTGAGGAGATTTCCACGAAGTGGTTTGGTGAAAATAAGGTACTGAAATAGATTGTTAACACTTAGGAGTCGGTTGTAGAAATGAATATGGATTATATTATAAAAATTGCAGGACCGATGTTAGAGGGAGCGCGTACGACTGTTTTATTGTTCCTTATTGTTATTTTGGTGTCGATTCCGCTCGGGTTCCTAGTCACTTTGATGGCGAAGAGCGTGATCAAACCCTTGGCATGGATTGCGCATAGCTATATTTATGTCATGCGGGGAACACCTCTTTTATTGCAATTGTTGTTTTTTTGCTTTGGTTTACCACAGATTCCGGTGATTGGACAATATCTGGTCATGGACCGCTTCGTTGCGGCGAGTCTTGGATTTATTCTTAACTACGGGGCATATTTCGCAGAGATCTTCCGTGGGGGTATGCTCTCCATTGATAAAGGGCAGCATGAAGCAGCCAAGGTGCTCGGACTGAGTAAATGGCAGACGCTGCGCAAGGTAATCCTAGCTCAAATGTTTAGGGTAGCTTTGCCAGCTGTGGCAAATGAATCGATTTCACTAGTCAAAGATACGGCTCTACTGTATGCCGTTGCTGTACCGGAGTTACTGAATTATGCTAAAACAGCAGTAAACCGAGACTTTACAGTAACCCCTTTTGTGGTGGCAGGAGTTATCTATTTGTTGATGACGCTGGTATTGACCTTATTCTTCAAAGTACTGGAAAAACGTTTCAAATTTGAGTAGAGGGACTGTCTGAATATGAGTAGCATGATAGAAGTAAGGGATTTACAGAAATCCTTTGGCAATTTGGATGTGCTGAAGAATGTTAGTTTTAATATTCAGTCGGGTGAAGCCGTTGCAGTTATCGGGCCTTCCGGTTCGGGAAAGAGTACAATGCTTCGTAGTTTAGTGCATCTAGAAGAAGTTACGGGTGGGAGCATCTTTATCCAAGGCAAGTCACTCGTGGAGAATGGTAAATACGCTAATGGAGCTAATATTCGTGAGATAACTGCGTCAATGGGAATGGTGTTTCAACACTTTAACCTATTCCCACACCTAACAGTGCGGGGTAACCTCGAGTTAGCTCCAAGGATGTTGAAACGGGAAAACGTGAAGGAGATTACGGCTAGAAGCAAGGATTTGCTCTCCAAGGTAGGTCTTGCTGAAAAAGCGGAGGTGTATCCTGCAATGCTGTCAGGTGGACAGAAGCAGCGGGTTGCCATCGCGAGAGCGTTAATGCTGAATCCGGATATTCTATTGTTCGACGAGCCTACCTCAGCGCTCGATCCTGAACTCACGGGTGAGGTGCTACGTGTTATCAGGCAACTCGCAGATGAGAATATGACGATGATTGTTGTAACTCATGAGATGAACTTCGCTCGTGATGTGGCGGATCGTGTGATTTTCATGGATAACGGTAAGATTATCGAGTCCGGAACACCAGAGCAGATTTTTGACAATCCGCAGCAGGAGCGAACCCGGATTTTTCTTAGTCAAGAGTGAGAAGGACATGGATGCTCCAGACTGATTCATAAAGTGTCTATTGATGAGAAAGAAGGGAGTGTTATAGTAGCCATGAGATGGCTGCTGTGACACTCCTTTTTTTGATTCTGATGTATGTTAATCCTTGCTGCTTATCGAATCATAGAAAGACTGCAAAAGTGCAGCTTTTTAACAGATATCATCTTTATAAAGTTCAATAACTGCAAATGGATTTGCAGGAATTAGTGCTTTAGCGATCTTTCAATCCTAGAAAAATGTATTTTTACAGGTTTTTTCGCCATAACGTGTATTTGGCTGATGGGACAGCCCATTCTTGTGGTTGACATAAAGATCCGACTGTATTAATAATAGTAGTACAGTTAATACACATGTAAAAGGTGTATATGCAACAAAGTGAAAGGAGGAGGGTTATGTTTGAACTGGACGTTCGTAGTCGAAAGCCGATTTATGTGCAACTGACCGATAAGGTCAAGGAAATGATTCTGCATGGTATTTTTCAGACGGATGAACAACTACCTTCGGTGAGGACGTTATCCCAGCAGCTAACCGTGAATCCCAATACGATTCAGAAGGCTTATCGTGAATTGGAACGTGAAGGGTATATCTACTCATTGCAGGGGAAAGGGAGTTTTGTGGCCCCGATGAAAAAAGAACGGAATGAGATCAAAAAGGCAGAGATCCAGGACGAACTGTTACGACTGATGGCTGAAGCAGTATACCTCGGATTCACCGCAGCTGAGATAGGTGCATTGTACCAACAAGTGGAGAAGAAAAGAGAAGGGGGGAAGAGCAATGATTGAGATTCGGGGAGTCAGCAAGTTATTTCAAGGTGAGAAGGCTGTTGATGGTATTTCGTTAACAGTACATAAAGGAACGATTTATGGACTGCTCGGGTCTAATGGCGCAGGTAAAACTACGCTGCTGAAAACATTGGCCGGTATTTACTCTCCGGATATGGGGACCGTGAAGGTGGATGGTGAAGTGGTATTCGAACACCCGAAGAACAAGCAACGGGTTATTTTTATGCCGGATTCACCTTACTTTTTCCCGCAATCCACAATGCTGCAAATGGCAGCCTTCTATCGTGCGATCTATCCGAGCTGGAATCAGAAGCGTTTTGAAGATTTGGGAACTGTCTTTCAGCTCGATAAAAAGCGTAAGCTTAGTCGATTCTCCAAAGGGATGCAACGGCAAGCGTCATTCTGGTTATTTTTAATCTGTATGCCAGATGTGCTTATTATGGATGAACCGATTGATGGGTTAGATCCGGTGATGCGGCGCCAAATCAAAAACATACTGTTTCAAGAAGTAGCTGAACGCGAGCTAACAGTCCTAATTTCCTCGCATAATCTTCGTGAGATTGAGGACCTATGCGATCATGTCGGGATTATGCATGCTGGGAAAATGCTGATCGAGAAGGATTTGGATGATCTCAAGGCAGATACCCATAAGATTCAAGTAGCCTTTCGAGATGAGCGGCATGAAACAGCAATATCGGCCAAGCTGCAAATTTTACATCAAGAGCGCCGGGGTAGCGTGAACCTGTACATAGTAAAAGGGGATCGTGAGCGAATCACAGCAGCTTTTCACGTGTATGAGCCCTACGTATTCGATTTGCTTCCATTGACGCTAGAGGAAATCTTTATTTATGAAATGGGGGATGCCGGATATGACGCGCAGCCGATACTTCTTTAATAGCAGCATCATTCGCCAGAACTTCCGCCAGCATGGCTGGATCGGAATTGTATATGCGCTCGGTCTCTTGTTTGCGCTTCCGCTGCAGATGTTCATGAGTAATAACCCTAATGCGGTGCCGCAGGAGATTGATCATTTATTCCGTGTTACAGGTGAAATGCAGATGATATTTATTGTAAGCATCCCTGTTGTTGCGGGCCTATTTTTATTCTATTACCTGCAAACGAAATCGCCATCAGATATGTGGCATAGCCTGCCTCTTCGTCGCGAGCATTTGCTAACTTCACATCTAGTTAGTGGTTTGCTTCTGCTTCTGATCCCCGTATGGCTGACAGCTGCAGTTGTGGCGTTGGTTAGGCAGTGGGGCGGGAACTTGTATATTTTTCAGGGAAATGAAATTTGGAGCTGGTGTATCGCCGTAACTGTCCTTACGCTGTTCCTGTTCTGTCTCAGTGTCTTTGTTGGAATATGCTCAGGTCAATCTGTTTTACAGGGAATCATAATTTATGCTCTTCTCCTCCTTCCGTCAGTGGGGATCTTACTAATGGATAGCCATTTATCGATGTATTTATATGGTTATCCTGAGCTGTCAGCGTACCATAACAATCTAGATAATTGGTCTCCTTTTATTCGAATGATGAATGTTTCAGGTAAGCCTTTTAGTTCAGTAGAATTGTGGATTTATGGAGGATTGTCCGCTTTGTTTATTGGATTATCCTATCTGTTATACCGTAAACGGCATTCGGAAAAAGCAGGTCAGGCCATTGCATTCGTGTATTTTAATCCTCTTTTTAAAGCGGGAATCATGATTTGCTGTATGCTTATTGCGGGTAACTATTTCGCGCAAATGAAGCATCAGCAGATAATCATTAGTGGATACGCTATTGGAGCGATTGTCGGCTATATTGCAGCAGAAATGATCATTCGTAAAACTTGGCAGATTGTGACTCGTAAGGTGCCTGTTGAATTTGCAATTTATACTGCATTGCTTGGTCTTCTCTTATATATTCCTGCATCAGGATTAACCGGGTATGAAAATAGAGTGCCTTCTGAAGACAAAATTAGTGGTGTGTTTGCGGGTAGCAGCTATTGGATGTATAACAGGGCGGAAGATTCGTATGAAGGCAATTTTTTAACGGATGAGGATCTTTTTTCTAAAGATAAACAGTATATCGAGGCTGTCCGAAAGCTTCATCTAGCCGTTGCGACGATTCGTCCGGAGAATAAATCATCCAAACCTTATTATGACTATAATCAATACCAATCGTTTACTGTAGCGTATAGCTTGGATAATGGTCGAGAGATGCTGAGAAGATATTTGGTGCCATTAAAAGGGTTCGAACCAGAACTGAAAGCTGTAATGGAGTCTGCAGGATTCAAGCGTGCGCAGTATGCCGTTTCACAATTGGAAAAGGATATTGATCTTATTCGGATTAACAATTCGGTAGGAAATCTAAATAAACAAGTGGTCATCTCAGATCCTGCAGAAATAACGGAATTCAAGGCGATTTTGAAAAAAGAAATCCTGAACATGTCCTTTGAGGATCAAACGAATGATAGGGCGTCAGTGGCGAATATAGCACCTATTGTTAATATTGATGGTATTGGGAGTAGCTCCTTCTTCAATTATTCATGGTCCGCTTCCTATCACGAGCTGGAGAAATGGATGGAGGAAAAAGGCTATGCTGATAAGGTTCGTAGTAACGCTGAGGATGTGGAGTCCGCAAAGCTTGTGAAGGTTGATCATAACCGTTCGCCTGAAAATGTATATGATCCTGAGTTACTATTGGAACTTGCAGACAAAGAGAACCAAGTCATTGTTACAGAGGACAAGGCATTGCTAGCAAATATTTTGAAACAGCAACGATACTATTCGTATAAGAACAGCAACTACCTGGTTAAGGTGCAATATAAGGGCGGCTATACGGATTTCGTAATGTTAAAAGCGTCGGATTTGACGCCTGGGTTGAAGGCTTTACTGAAGTAAGGTACGCAGAAGATTACAGATAAAAGGCTATCGGTTGACAAAAACTGGATAGTTAGTTTATGCTTTTGGAGAGTTGTTAGGGATTAAATGGAACTGAGTAATTATAAATTGATCAGGGGGTAAGGATAGATGAATGAGAATATGAATAATCAACTTTCGTTTTCGTATAATGTTTATCCATATGTTCGTCCATCGATCACCTTGGCTTACAGGTCAACCTCAGAACCAGTGTATTCATTTCCGGTTAAATAACAGTAAATTATTATCCGGTAAATATATCTGTAATTAGGTGAAGCCCGACCATGGACGATGGAGTCCATGGTCTTTTTTGCATATTTAGAAGGTTATAAGGGAGGAATTAATATGACAGAAATACATTTATCGATCATTCAGCAGCTTCGGGCTATCGAATCTGAAGAAAATGTTCGGATTCTATATGCTTGTGAATCGGGTAGTCGGGCATGGGGATTCCCATCCAAGGATAGTGACTATGATGTTAGATTCCTATACATACGGAGACCTGAGGCGTACTTATCCATTTTTGAGCACAGGGATGTAATAGAGCGACCGATTAGTGACATGCTTGATATAAACGGTTGGGACTTGAAGAAGGGCCTTAATTTATTTCGAAAATCGAACCCACCTCTGCTGGAATGGCTAGAGTCGTCTATCCGCTATGAAGAAAAGTACTCTATAGCCGAAAGTATCCGTGCGCTCTCACCACAAAGCTTTTCGCCTAAATCATGCATTTACCACTATTTGAACATGGCGCGAGGAAATTACCGTGATTATCTGCAAGGCAGCGAGGTCAAGATTAAGAAGTACTTTTATGTATTAAGACCACTCTTAGCGTGCGCATGGATTGAGAAATATAGCGAACTGCCTCCGCTCGATTTTAACGTATTAGTGCAAGATCTGATTCCGCAAAATTCAGAATTACAAGAAACCGTGCAGAATCTGGTATCTCGAAAAATTTCCGGTGATGAATTAAATCTGGAGCCGCGCTTGGATGTTATCAATATGTACATGGAGGATCGAATTGCTCATTACGAGAAGGTTGCTTCTGCTTTTGAACAGAGTGTTGGTGTTATGGATGAAGCGTTAGATGGCTTGTTCCGCTCAGCATTAATAGAGGTCTGGGGAGAAACAGGGAAGTGGAGCTGGTAAGTATGTAGTTCAATAATGGTTAAGGAGAGATGAAGTTTATGCATTTAATCATCAAGGCGACGGGGGCAGGGGCGGGAATGTTGTCTCATCTACTGGCCAAAAATCCGCATAATTTATATGACAGGAGCGATAAAGAAGCCAGAGTACGCATAGTGTTCACTGCCGCTTCAGACGAAGAGACGGAGGCCGTTATCTATGTCACACCAGATCCAATTGCTCTAGTCAAAGGAAATGCTGCTCATAATGACATCACACAATATATTAACGATCGGGAGTTTGTTACGAGCAGCCGCTTCTGCTCCTATATCCGTCCTGCGCTGGGCACAGCACTTAACGGAAAGCCTAAGGAAGTATTTTTACCTTGGGTGGATCACAAATTTCAATTGGAGTTGTCCTTCGGACCAGTAGCATCGAACTTACCTGATCATACGATTGAGGAGCTGTTTCATGCGCTTGGTTACGAGCTTGAGCTTGAAAGAGGAGATGCGGTGTATTCTTTTGATTTAAAAAGTCGCAGCTCTGTTCGATACATTAAGATTCGCGGGGAGCAAACTCTACAAACGGGCCTCCGTCAATTGTTCGTTTTGATTCCGGCGCTGGATGATGATAAGCATTATTTTATTAGTGATGATGAGATCGAAAAAATAAAGCGGTACGGCGAAGGCTGGTTGGATAGTCATCCGTTACGTGGGTTAATTCTCAAGCGGTCACTACGATTTGCTAATCTTATTAAGCAATTTGATGGTGAGGAATCGACCCTTTCTTCTGAAAAAGTGGCTGTTACTTCTGCTGAGGTCTCAGCTGAGCCTAAAATTAGATTAAATGATCTGCGTTATGCAACGATTGCGGAAACGGTAGAAGGGTTGGCCTTCAGGAGTAGTATTGTTGATTTTGGTTCCGGTGAAGGAAAACTTTCGGCAAGACTCGGAAGTGTGCCGGGCGTTAAGCAGATCTGGGCGGTTGAGCCTTCCGCAAACTCACAGCTACGGGCAATACAGCGTTTCTCGAAGCTTGAAGACAGGACGGGAGTTACAGTTCCAACACCAGTTACAGGTTCTTTGTTCTACTTCGATGAATCGCTGCGCAACAAGGATATTATGATTCTGTGTGAGGTTATTGAGCATATCGACGAATATAGGTTGGCTCGAGTGATGGAGACCATTTTGACGGAATATTGTCCTAAGGTATTGATCTTGACTACACCGAACAAGGATTATAACGAGGTGTATGAGATGGATGCGGAAGAAATGCGGCATGGTGATCACCGTTTTGAATGGGGACGAGAGGAGTTCTCCGCTTGGTGTAAACGCTGGACGAGTTCCTTTGATTATTCAGTTGATTTTAAAGGGATTGGCGAAGCTTCGGACACTTTCGGATACCCGACACAGATGGCGATATTTAGTAGGGAGGGGACATTGTAATGACTATGGAAGAGCAAAGGGAAAGGCAGAGAACTATTTCTTTTCCGCATGCAGGAATTATTGTACTAGTTGGTCCCTCTAATAGTGGCAAGACCACTTTACTGCGGAGATTAGTGGATGAAGGAACGCTGTTGCAGACTGAAATCGTCTCATCAGATGATTACCGTACGATGCTTGGTGACACTGATTTTATGGATTGGAAGAATCGTCCCCGCGAGGAAGCGGATATTATTTTTAATGATTATCAGTTGCTCTCGAGTTTAGCATTTGAAGCAATGAACTCAACGATTGCCATGCGCTGCCGACTAGGAAAGCTGACGTTGGTGGATGCTACGCATCTGCAAGAAGAATATCGAAAGCAATATTTAGATTTAGCAGATAAGCATAATGTTCCATGTTCGGCTTGGGTGCTCGATGTTCCAGAGGAAACGCTGCTAGAGCGGGATATTCAGCGTGAGCATCCACGCGGTCGCCAGCGGGTCAAGCAACAATACGGACAGTTCAAGCGTTCGCTGCGCAGCATTAAGGACGAGGGCTTCACTTCGACTTATTTTTTAAAAAATACAGAGGCAGTTCTTTTTGAGCGTAAGCAGAACCCACTTTGGGTTGAAATCGGCGCAGGGCTTGATATTGTCGGCGACATTCATGGTTGTTACGAAGAGATGATCGAGCTGCTGGAAAGATTGGATTATAAGATAGACAAGCAAGGGCTGTACAAACACCCCGATGGTAGGCAGTTAATTTCTGTGGGTGATGTAATGAGTCGGGGGCCGGAATCGCTGAAGACGATGAGGTTTTGGAAAAAGCATGTGGATGCTGGAATCGCCCGCATGATCGACAGCAACCATGGCTGGAAAATCGCCCGTTACCTAGATGGCCGCAAAGTCACATTGAGTCATGGAGACGAGAATATCGCCGCTGAGCTGGAGGCATTTGCGCTAGAAGCAGGGGATGAGGAAGTAAAAAGGCTTAGAGAAGAACTCAAACAGTTTCTGTTGTCCGCACCTAGCCACTTGTTGTTTGGCCGTAATGGCGTGCGGCGGGTCGTAGTTACCCATGCAGGAATTCGCGATGAATATATCGGTAAACAGTCAAAGCGGATTCAGGACTTCTGCCGATACGGGGACACTGATGGTATGGACGGCAAGGGTGCTCCTGTAAGGAAAGAATGGTATGTCGAACACGAATCTGGAGAGATCATCGTCTGGGGGCATGATCCTAGA
>DJUJ01000240.1:11574-38078 GCA_002438345.1 Paenibacillus sp. UBA6285 | reverse complement strand
CCAAGGCGCTGTCTTTGGCGGATCGTTAACTGCGTACCGTTATCCTGAACAACAATTTGTTAGTGTTAAAGCAAAGCGTGATTATGCAGGTGACCCAGATAGTCCGTTGATTCGCTGGGAGCGGGGGAGATTCTCGCCGCCTAACCTGCGTAAATTCGTAGAGGGCTATTCAGTTCAGACGGACCTTTATGGAGAGGTAACTGTACGTGGAGAATTCGTTAAAGCAGCGATAGATACGGTCTCTCACTTCACGGTTCCACTAGAGGAACTGGTGTATATCCCACCGACCATGAGTCCGCCGCCTTCAGTGTCTATGGATGAGAACTATTTGGAGCATCCGGCTGAAGCTTTTGCTTATTTCCGGGCACAAGGTGTTAAGACAATGATTGCGGAGAAAAAACATATGGGCAGCCGGGCCATCCTGTTATTATTCCGGGATGAAGAGGCGGCGCTATCGTATGTGGGTAGACCGACGCTAGGCACGATTTATACACGTACAGGCCGAGCCTTTTTTGACAGGGATACTGAATTTGAAGTGTTACGTAGGCTGAATGAGGATCTCGTACGGGCGAATTATTTTGCGAAAAACAACACGGATTTGCTGCTCCTAGATGCGGAGATCGTACCGTGGAACTTGAAAGCGCGTGAGCTGATTTCCTCTCAATATGCCCATGTGGCTGAAGCTGCTTTGCTGGATCGGGAGCATCTTTTGGAGAAGCTGCGTGAGGCCGAACGGTCAGGGCGAGATGTTGCCTCATGGATACTGGAAATGGAGGGAAAGCTCCAGAATGCTCATCTTTTTAAGGATGCTTTCCAAAAGTATTGCTGGGATGTAAGTGGATTAAACGGGATCAAGATTGCACCATTCCATACCCTTACGCATAGCAGCCAAACTTTTTTTGAACACAGTCATCTTTGGCATATGGAGCATAATCGTGAACTAGCTGAGTTGTCACCTTTATTTATGGAGACTGAATACCGCACGGTTTGTAACGAAGCTGACGAGGAACAGGTGATCCGTTGGTGGGAAGAGATGACGGAGGACGGGCATGAAGGGATTGTCATCAAGCCGGAAACTTTTATAACACGTAATGGAGATAAAATGGTTCAGCCTGCACTCAAGGTGAGAGGGCGTAAATATCTGCATATTATCTATGGGATAGATTATTTACAGCCGGACAATCTTGTACGTCTCAAGCAGCGCAAAACAAGCAAAAAAGAGCGTCATGCCTTGATGGAATGTGCGCTTAGCCGGGAATCGGTGGAACGGTTTATTCGAAAAGAGCCGATAGAACGTGTACATGAATGTGTGCTTGCTGCGATGTCTTTGGAGTCTGATCCGGTAGATCCACGGTTGTAGAATAGTACAAATTAATAATGAATTGAGGTGAAAATATAATGTTGAGCAATGCTGTAAAAGTGTCGTTAAGTAAATTTATGACTAAATTGCTTCGGCATACTCCGGAGCAATACGGTCTTTTGTTGGACCCGGAGGATGGTTCCTGTACGTTGGACGATTTGTTGTCCGTGCTTGTGAAAGCTCCTAGATGGTCCGAGGTGACTGTGAGAGATATCCAGCAAGTGGTTGAAGATTGCGAGAAGCAGCGATTTGAAATCGAAGGTGATCGAATTAAAGCCCGTTACGGGCATAGTCATACGAAAATTACTTACGATCCGGGGACTCCGCCATTGATTCTATATCACGGAACCCATTCTGGTGCGCTTCATGTCATTATGGAGGAAGGACTCCGACCAATGGGACGGCAGTATGTTCATTTGTCCGAAGGGACACATTTTGCCAGTCTGGCCGGAAGCCGCAGGGGAAATTTGACCCTGCTGACCGTTGATACGATTAGAGCAGGTCAAATGGGTGTAACCTTTTATTATGCGGGTAATGAGGTATGGCTGGCGACCCCTGTTCCGCCTTCCTGTCTTAATCTGTACACCCCGTAAGTTGAATTAGATTGTCGTTTGGTTAGGAGGCATAATAACATGGACGGAATCCCAGATCACCTAGATCACGGATTACAGATTGTTTTTATTGGTTTTAACCCCAGTATTCGTTCTGGCGAGTTAGGGCATCACTACGCGAATCCGCGAAATAATTTTTGGAGAATCTTGCACAATTCAGGACTTACTCCTAGGTTGTACGATGCGTCTGAGGACGGGGAACTGCTTAAACTGGGTTATGGTTTTACGAATATTGTTGCCAGGCCTACACGCGGAATCGACGATATTACTCGTGAGGAATATAATGAGGGCCGCGAATTGCTTCGTTCCAAGTTGGAACTATATCGCCCTCAGGTGGCTTGCTTCGTTGGAAAAGGGGTATATACGGAGTTTAGTCGTAGAACGAAAGCTAACTGGGGATTTCAAGGGGATGTACCTCCGAAGGTAGACGGTGTGCGTGAATTCGTCGCCCCCTCTTCCAGTGGATTGGTTAGAATGCCAATGGAGGAGATCGTCGGGATTTACCGTAGATTGGCTGAGTTTATACAAACCTAATAAAACATAAAACGAGCAAGATTCTAATTTGGAATCTTGCTCGTTTTATTTCTTCAGAGGTTTTATAAGTTAAGTCTCGATCAGTAGCAGAATAATAGAGGATAAAGATAAGCAGAGACTGATCAAGCATAGCACGGCAACGACTTGCTTCTGGCTCAGACCTGCACGGAGCAGGCGGTAATGAGCCTGGGTCGCATCGGCCTGGTAAATGGACTTGCCTTGGATAAAGCGTTTGACGACAACAAAAATATTGTCGAAGATCGGAACGCCCAGTGCCAGAATCGGGATGAACAACGACAGAACCGTGGCTTGCTTAAATGCGCCGTCGAGCGCGATTACGGCAAGGATGAAGCCAAGAAAGGTAGCCCCGGCATCGCCCATGAAGATTTTGGCAGGCGGTTTATTGTAACGTAGATAAGCAATGGTAACGCCGACTAGTGCAATCGCCATAACCGCAGAAGAGGATTGCCCCTTAGCTAACGCAACAATAAATAGNNGCAGTTAAGGCGCCAGCCAAACCATCCATACCATCCGAGAAGTTAATGACAGTTGTTACACCGAAGATCCAGATAATCGTCAACAGAAACTGTAGTACAACGGGGAGAACGATATAATCCCCAGAGAAGGGGTTGTAGAATCCAGTAAATGCATTACCGGAAAGATAAACAAGAACAGCTGCACTAACCTGAACAATCATTTTGGGTAGCGCTGGGAAATCTTTGCCCTTTGTTTTGTACCAGTCATCTATGGTGCCTATGGTCAGCAGCAGCACGCCCCCTGCAAATAGTGCGATTGTCTCCATGGAGAATTCACGGGCAAATGCCAGATAAGTGATGAAGAATCCGATGAATATGGCGTAGCTGGCGGTAAGCGGTATAGGTTCTCTATGAATTTTACGCTCAACGTCTTGACGAGGCTTGTCCACAAAATCAAGTCGGAACGCCAGTCTGCCGAGCGGCGGAATTAGGAAGTAGACGATTGAAAAAGATACTAGGAACGATAAAACGTATAATATGACGCTCACCACCGTTTTCTTTTTAAAATAACACAATTCGCTTAAAACTACATTAAAAAAGTAAAAATTTGTCGTCGGAATGATAAGTTGACTTGCTTGTATCGCTGTAGTACCTTTTTGAGAAAAGAGCTTTGGGGGATATTATGAAATACGCTGTTATTTTATTTGATGCCGACGATACACTGTTTGATTACGGAATGGCAGAAAGCCACGCGCTATCTAACGCATTTCTACACTTTGGGATGCCCACAGGCGCTGAGGATTATGCTGCCAGTTACCAGGAGATAAACCATGCACTGTGGCGGGATTTGGAGCAAGGGAAGATTAGTTCGGCGGCATTACGTGTGGAACGGTTTAATCGGTTATTTGCTGCGAATGCGCTGGAACTAAATCCTGAGGCTTTTAGTGAAGCGTATCTACGATTCTTAGGTGAAGGAACCTTTCTGATTCAGGGAGCGATCGAGCTGTGCGGGGAGCTTGCAGGCTGCCGACTGGCAATCATCACGAACGGAATTAAGGAAGTGCAGACTTCCAGAATCCAAGGTTCGCCGCTAAGTGATACGTTTGAGCAGATCATTATCTCAGAGGAGGCTGGCTGTCAGAAGCCAGAGATAGGGATTTTTGATTATGCTTTTGCCAAATTGGGGATTTCGGATAAGGAAAAAGTGCTGATTGTCGGTGATTCCTTAACTTCGGATATTCAAGGCGGCATTAATTATGGGATCGATACCTGCTGGTTCAACCCGCTGGGTAAGGAGAACACGTCGGGTGTTCAGCCGAAATATGAAATTAGAAGCCTATCGGAGCTATTAGACATTGTAGGGAAGACAGCTAATCTTCAATAAAAAATAAGGTGTGAGCGCATAAGCGACTCACACCTTTTATTTAGTGAGCTGAAGAATCTTACTGCCGAGTATCCAGCGGCTTAAGATAAGCTTCGATTTGCTCACGCTTCGATTCCAGAAATGGCGGCAGTGCAAGGGATTCACCTAAACTTTCCATGGGTTCATCGGTAGCAAATCCAGGTCCGTCAGTAGCCAGTTCAAAAAGAATACCGTTAGGCTCGCGGAAATAAAGTGAGCGGAAGTAGAAGCGATCCACAAATCCGGAGTTAGGAAGCTGAGCTGTGCGTATATACTCGACCCATTGCTTCAATTCCTCCTCGTTATCCACGCGGAATGCGACATGGTGCACACCGCCTCGTCCCAAATGCTCCTGCTCTAGATCATTACGTTCCTCCAGGTGAACCTCTGCTCCCGATCCGCCTACTCCAGTCTCGAATACGATCACATCTGGCTGGCCCGCTATTGTTGAAGGATAAGTGCCTTTGCGGCGGAAGCCAAGCAATTGCTCCAGTACAACCGCTGTATGCTCAGCACTTTCAACTGTAAGATGTGCGGGACCGAGGCCTATAATCCCATACACAGCAGGGACCGGGCTTTTAGCCCAAGGGATGCCGCCGGCAACACCGTTATCGTTCTCGTCGGATACGAGAATGAAACGTTGTCTCTCGTGATCGCGGAAGGGTAAAGTCTGGCGGCCGCCGAGTGTTTGAATCGTTCCGTGCTCCACGTTAAGCTCGTTGAAGCGCTGCTCCCAGTAGGTAAGTGCGGCATTGCTTGGCACTCGAAGTGAAAGAGCCGAGATACTGTTATTACCTTCACGGTTGCGGCCCGCCATTGGGAGTTCGAAGAAAGTTAATTCGGTTCCGGGATTGCCCTTCTCATCCCCGTAGAATAAATGATACACTGAAATATCATCCTGGTTTACCGTCTTTTTAATGAGACGCAGTCCAAGTACTTCTGTATAGAACTTGAAGTTCTCCTGCGCTTTGCCTGTAATAGCGGATACGTGGTGAAGTCCTTTTAATGTTAAACGCATGGTAATTACCTCCGTGTGAATGCTTATTATGAGTAAGTTATATTATTCGTTAGAAATTTAGTGAATATTATTAAGTTACTATAATTTTAATAGTAAAGTGCAATTTTTGCAAGTGGATATTTATAATTCATGAAATCTAATCCATAGATAAGGAGAGAGTAAAATGCATACAACAGCTAGCTTAAAAAGGCAATTACAGGAACTGAACCTTGATCCACACGGGACCATTCTGGTCCATTCCTCATTAAAAAGTATTGGGGAAGTAGATGGAGGGGCGAACACAGTGCTGGATGTACTCAGTGAATATATGAAGGACGGGCTGCTCGTACTGCCAACTCATACATGGGCTTATATTAATGCAGACAATCCACGGTTCTCTGTTCTAGATTCCCCATCTTGTGTGGGTATATTACCGGAGCTGTTCCGTAAACGTCCAGGCGTTATTCGCTCTTGGCACCCGACACATTCAGTAGCGGCTTTAGGTGCAGATGCTAAGGAATTCATTACAGGGGATGAACGATGGGATACGCCGTGCGCCCGTGGTTCAGTGTGGGGTAAGCTGCTTGATCGAAAGGCGGAAATTGTAATGCTGGGTGTCGACCTCCGGCGAAATACGTTCATCCACGGCATTGAAGAGTGGGTCGATATTCCAGGCAGAATGACGGATAGCCATGAAGAACTGTATACGGTGACACCGGCCGGTGATGAAATCATGGTGCCTTCTCGCAGACATTGTGGTCTCTCTTGGTCGGAGCATTTTTGGAAGGTGGAGCGTGAGCTTGAAGAAGGTGGTGTTATGCGCAAGGGGAATTTTGGAGATGCGCTGGTTAGGGTATGCGGGACGGTGGAGACTACATATATTCTAAGCCAGATGCTGAAAGAGAATCCGGATCTTTTCTCAGATAATGAACCGCTACATGGTGAAGTCAAGCCGGTACCACTTCCAAAGACGAGACGTGAACAACCTTAGAAGATGCTACTAGATTTGCGATAAATCATTTTTCAAACCGCACAATCTGGAAGCCGCTATCAATGTATGGTATATTAATCTCACTAAAACATAGTAAGGAGATTGGAAATGGAAAAAACATTGGTTTTTGGACACAAAAATCCGGATACGGATACCATTTGTTCTGCAATTGCTTATGCTGCACTCAAAAAGGAATTAGGCTGGGATGCTGAGCCAGTTCGTCTAGGAGACATTAGTGGTGAAACGCAATTTGCGCTTGATCATTTTGGAGTAGAGGCTCCACGTCTCGTAGAGAACGTAGCTGGAGAAGCAAAACAGGTTATTCTTGTTGACCATAACGAACGCCAACAAAGTGCGAATGACATTGATCAAGTACGTGTGGTTGAAGTTATCGACCATCACCGGATTGCTAACTTTGAGACTTCACATCCGTTATACTATCGTGCTGAGCCAGTAGGCTGTACAGCTACTATTCTTAACAAGATGTATAAAGAAAACGGAGTTGCTATCCCTAAAGAAATCGCCGGATTGATGCTGTCTGCAATCATTTCCGATTCCTTGCTGTTTAAATCACCAACTTGCACAGCGGAAGATGTAGCTGCAGCACGCGAGCTTGCTGAAATCGCTGGTGTGGATGCAGAAAGCTATGGTCTCGACATGCTGAAAGCCGGAGCCGATCTTAGCGACAAGAGTATCGCTCAGCTTATCTCGCTGGATGCTAAGGAATTCAAAATGGGCGAATACAAAGTGGAAATCGCACAAGTAAACGCGGTGGATGTTAATGATGTTCTGTCCAAACAGGCTGAACTGGAAACAGCTCTTACTTCCATTATTGATGAAAAAGGATTGGATCTGTTCCTGTTCGTAGTTACAGATATCCTCAATAACGATTCTGTAGGTCTTGCTCTAGGCCGTGTTGCAGGCGCAGTAGAACAAGCCTATAACGTGAAGCTTGATGACAATAAAGCACTTCTAAAAGGTGTAGTATCCCGCAAATCGCAAATCGTACCCGTTCTTACAGAGACGATTGCTAAACTGTAAGGCATTTTGAAGATACATTAGAAATAGCTCATGCCCCCATCAGTATTATGATGGTGACATGAGTTCTTTTTGTTTTACGACGTATTCTGCTACAATATTTTGGGAGGGAATCATCTNNACCAACATGTGGAATATAACAAAGAGACAGGGGATATTAAGAATGGAATTGTTTGCAGCAATGGAGCGGGACGATTACGAGGAACTGTTGTTTTGTCAGGATAAAGCCTCAGGATTAAAGGCAATCATCGCCATTCATGATACGACATTAGGGCCCGCACTGGGTGGAACACGGATGTGGACCTATGCTACAGAAGAGGATGCGATTGTTGACGCGCTTCGATTAGCGAAAGGAATGACATACAAAAATGCAGTATCCGGCCTGAATTTAGGTGGTGGGAAAACAGTGATTATAGGGGACCCAAAGAAGGATAAGAATGAAGCTATGTTCCGTGCTTTTGGGAGATACATACAGGGCTTGAATGGACGCTACATAACAGCTGAGGATGTTGGCACTACAGAAGAGGATATGAACATTATCTATCAGGAGACAGATTATGTTACAGGTACATCTCCTACATACGGTTCCTCGGGTAATCCGTCTCCAGCTACGGCTTACGGCGTATACCAAGGGATGAAGGCAGCGGCCAAAGCAGCATTTGGCAGTGATTCGCTTGAAGGGAAGATTGTAGCCGTTCAGGGCGTTGGGAATGTGGCTTTTTCGCTGTGTAAGCATCTTCATGAAGAGGGCGCTCAGCTTATCGTAACCGATATTCATAAAGAAGCTGTGGGGCGCGCAGTAGAGGCTTATGGCGCCAAAGTAGTCGATCCCGCAGATATTATCAGTACAGATTGTGATATCTATGCTCCGTGTGCACTCGGAGCAACGATCAATGATGAGTCCCTACAAGTAATTAAGGCGAAGGTGATCGCAGGAGCAGCCAACAATCAATTGAAAGAATCCTATCATGGCGATGCTCTTCACGAAATGGGGATTGTGTACGCTCCAGATTATGTGATTAATGCAGGTGGCGTTATTAATATCGCGGATGAGCTGAACGGCTATAATAAGGAACGTGCGTTTAAGCAGGTCTCAAAAATATACGATAACATCACCCGCGTGCTGGAAATCTCACGTCTGAACGGAATTCCCACTTATGCGGCTGCAAATCAGCTTGCAGAGGAACGGATATCCTTATTAAGAAATAGTCGTAGCACCTTCCTGCGTAATGATCAACATGCACTTAGCAGAAGATCACTACGGGGATAAGTCGCAAAGAAACTTCAATCAATCATGTATTATAAAAAAACTCGGCAGTCCCTCCGAATCACTTTCCGGATGGGAGCTTGCCGAGTTTTTTTTATTGTACCTTTTGCGGTTCTGGGTATGTGACGCCAAGTGTGTCGACGGTTACTTTCTTCATCACTGGTGGCTCTTCCGGACGATCTGAACTGTCTGTTTTCAAGCCACGAATGGATTTAACAACTTCCATGCCTTCGGTAACTTTACCAAAAGCGGCATAGCTTCCATCTAGACTAGGATATGCTGCGTCCATAATAAAGAATTGGGAACCGGCAGAATCTGGAGCCTGCGATCTTGCCATGGACAGAACGCCTTCCGTGTGCAACAGGTTATTGGTGAACCCGTTTCCGGAGAATTCTCCAGCAATACTATACCCTGGACCACCCATGCCTGTACCATCTGGGTCTCCACCTTGAATCATGAAGTCAGGGATAACTCTATGAAATATGGTACCGTCATAAAATCCTTTTTGAATCAGTGAGATAAAATTGTTCACGGTGTTTGGGGCAACTTCAGGATAAAGCTCGGCTTTGATGATGCCTCCATCTCCCATCTCAATGGTCACTAAGGGATGGCTTGCTGTAGCTGAAGGAAGTCCTTCGTTAGAGGCAGCGCCTTCCCCAGGAGTTGTCTCATTACTTGCGTTATTTCCTGCTGCTCCACTGCTGCTTCCATTATTACCACTGGCATTGTTATTGGTAGGCTTGTTGCCGCAACCTGCTGCAATAACCATCACCAAGCATAACATGACCATTAGGATAGCAGATCTTGTTCGTGTAGACTTCACTGGTTAATCTCTCCTTTTTCTTAATTAATCTCATAGGTACTCTCATAATAACTCGTTTGTCCCATTACATGCAAAGGTCAGTTGTGACTTGTGGGATTGGCACATTTTCAAAAGAGGTTTACAATAGTAGGAATGTTTCCGAGAGAACATCAAGAAAGGATGTGCAGATCATGCTCTTTTCGTGGAAACGGAACTTGATCGTGCTTTGGGTGGGTGTCTTTTTCTGTAGTACGGCGTATTCAATCTCTATTCCGTTCCTGTCTATTTTTTTGAGTGACGAACTTGGGGTTTCGAATCATTTAGAGATTTGGTCTGGGGTTAGTTTTGGCATAACCTTTCTAGCCAGTGCCCTAATTTCTCCATTTTGGGGTTCACTTGCCGACAAATATGGTCGGAAGCCGATGCTTATTCGCTCGGGCTTTAGTTTGGCGGCCTTATATCTGATTAATTATTTTGTACATGA
Organism: Paenibacillus sp. UBA6285; assembly: GCA_002438345.1. Classification (GTDB taxonomy): domain Bacteria; phylum Bacillota; class Bacilli; order Paenibacillales; family Paenibacillaceae; genus Paenibacillus_AQ. The sequence continues at coordinate 28,116 of DJUJ01000240.1, read as the reverse complement.
TCCTTATGTTTTTCTAATCGTGCGTGTGCTGCAAGGGTTGCTTGCTGGGTTTGTTCCTGCAGCTATTGCCATGGTAGCCACGAATACACCTGAGAATAAGACCGGCTATGCCTTAAGCATTATGTCTACAGCCGGAGCAACGGGCAGTATAATTGGTCCGTTGATCGGCGGCGTAGTCAGTTATTACACTAGCAATCGGGTCGCTTTTCTATTCTCGGCTGGTATTGTGCTCGTTTCGGCACTTATTGCTACTTTTTTTGCTAAAGAGGAGAACTTTGATCGATCTGCTCCGAGGTCCCATGTAAGCGATGATATTAGGGAAGCGAGAAGTAACCGCGCATTTATGACTTTGCTATCGCTGGCAGGGATTAGCACCTTTTCTGTTATGATTCTGGAGCCGCTTATTCCGATACATCTACTTGACATGGGGATTGCCAAAAGCAGCGCCTCGCTAAGTTCAGGAATTGTATTCTCTGCTGTGGGTATTGCTACTGTGCTGATGGCTCCGCAGTGGGGGAGAATCGGAAGCCAAAAGGGCTTCGGGATGATTTTGTTTATTGGGTTGATCGGTGGAGGTATCGGTAATATTCTGCAGTTCTTTGTTACGGGGTATGTGGAGTTTGCCATTCTTCGCTTTGCCTACGGTTTGTTCTATGCAGGTGTGCTTCCGTCTGTAAATGCAATGATTGTACAAGTGATTGAGCCAGGCTTTCGTGGACGTGCTTTCGGTCTGAATCAAGCGGCATCTCAACTCGCGACAATGGCCGGGCCGATTATAGGCGGTTTATTAGGGGCGTTTATCCCGATACGCTGGGTGTTTGTGATTAATGGGGTGATGCTGCTTGTAGCAGCAGTATTGGTTAAGACCCGAAAGCTGGATGCTCAAATCGCAGCAGCTCGTCCAGCAGATTAGCCGGTAACGCTGTAAACTAACCGTTACTGAGGGCAGCGTACATACTGGAAACAATATAAAGCCGCCGGTAATAAGCCCGGCAGCTTTATAAATTGTATATCTGTCCTATTCTCCCTGTGATCCGTTTAAGACATCTGTTCCGGGCATAACATCCACTGGTGGAGAAACAGGGTCGATTATGGATCCTGGATACACCTCATCAGCATCTGGAATGTCTTCCAGTGGCTGATCTTCCTCTTCCATCTCTAGCAGCTCTTCATCCTCAGCATAATCCATATCACTGCTAGTTAATCCTGCCGTTTCAGCAGCCAGAAAGGCGTCNNGAGAGTTTCCTCAGGTAGGTTTAAACCAATATCCGCCGCCAAATATTTATCGCCAACTAACACGGGGTCAGCGTCTTCATTGACAACATCCTCTACATCAATATCAGCTTGTATATAACGCTCATATGCAAAGTCGGCTTCAGTTTTATTAGGCGCATCTTCCATAGCTGTTCACTCCCTCATTAGGATAAGATTTGAACTTCTCATATGTATCTTTACCCGATTGCCTATAATCGAATCCTTTTACAAATAATCGGGAACTAATAGCCGATAAATAACGTCTTTTTTCGAGGAAATTTACAAGAATAGGCAGGAATAGTGCGAAGGTTGTCGAAATTAAGAATCATGTATGAACGTTTAAACAACTAATGAACTACTGAGGTGCTACGATGAAGTTGCCAAACCCCAAGATAGCAGCTACTTTGCTATTATTTCTATTGCTGTCTGCAATAGTGCCTTACGGTGCGGCGATAGTGAGTGCTGGATCATCAGACTCTACGCTGCCAAGTTGGGAGATTAGATTTGGAAGTGCTGAAGCAGAAACTGTTGAAGAAGCTGTAGCAGCTTCTGAAGATGAATGGATTCGCGTAACGCCTCATGATAACAAATCAGAGACTCCAAGAGGAACATCCTCGGCGTGGCTCCGGATTTCTTTGCCGCAAATTAGTGACAAATCAGCGTTATTCATTGATAAAGTATATGGAAATAACGTCAAGGCTTATCTGAATAATGCGTTAGTATACGAATCTGAGAATAAGTACAATTTCAACGGCATCAAAATTCTAATTCCTCTATCCAAGGGAGATGGAGGGCAAGAACTATACATATGGACCCAGGGAGGAAGCAAGGACTTAGGGATAGAAGGCGAAATAAGAGTGGACCGCTACAATGAGCTCCTTTCCATTTATGTGAAGCAGGGTTTAATGGATCTCATCATCGGGACGACACTTATTTTTATAGCCATTGTGCTGTTGATTTGTTCGTTATTCTTAAAAAAAGGATTTTTTACGGGCGGTTTTTTACTTGTGCTGATTACTTTATCCCTTGGAGTCGTAGTGGTTACGTATTCTTCTTTTCTGCCCTCCATCCTAGGTGACTATGGAAATGTTGCACTCGTTTTCTTTGATTTAGCTTTATATACTTTACTGCCATCTTTTACATTGTATTTTGAGAGAATATTCGGTCCGGGGAAAAAACAAATCGTCACCCGATTCCGTAAGTTTCAAATGGTTTATTCTATATTCTGTCTATCACTAATGATTATTAATATCCTTCTGTCGTATCAGCTGGAAGACTTTTATAGATTCATGACTTCTAGCGTTCTAGGCGTCATTATGATTGTGCAATTTGTATTATTGGTAAGTTTGGCGTTTATTCATGCTTATCGCAGGAATACGGATGCTATTGTTTTTACTACAGGCTTCACTGTATTTGCATTGATGTCCATTAGTGAATTAATCAAATACTATGTATCAGGAGAATCCTATCAATTGTATTGGTGGAAATGGGGGATGGTTGGATTCGTCATATCGCTGATCATCATTCTGGGCAGAAGGTTTACGAGAAACCATGAGCAGCTCGTTGAGTATTCTCGTAAGCTTGAGAAGTTCAATAATGATTTGCAACGCTCCGAGAAAATGGAGATTATTAGTGAATTAGCCGCTTCTGTAGCGCATGAGGTACGCAATCCCTTACAGGTAACCCGTGGTTTTCTTCAGATCCTAGGAGAACGGTCAGATCATAAGGAGAGAGAATATATGCAGATGGCAATCGCAGAACTGGATAGAGCCACGGTTATAATCTCAGACTTTCTTACCTTTGCAAAGCCGGGGCTAGAGACCATTGAGAGGCTTGATGTATCTGAAGAGTTACGGCATGTGTCTGGTATTCTATCTCCGCTTGCGAATTTGCAAGGGGGAGTCATTGAACTCAACCTGCAGTCAGGACTTTGCGTGATTGGATCATCTGCCAAATTCAAACAAGCATTTATTAATATTATAAAAAATAGCATCGAAGCCTTGCAGGACAATGGACTTATTAGAGTTACAGCCTGGAAATCCGGAGCTCATATAATGATCAGTGTACGTGATAATGGGGAAGGGATGAATGGTAGTGAACTGACCCGATTAGGTGAGCCCTATTACTCCAACAAAACAAAAGGAACGGGGCTTGGACTTATGGTAACCTTCCGTATTATTGAGGCGATGGAAGGGACAACTGAGTTTCAGAGTGAGAAGGGGGAAGGGACGGAGATTATTGTCAAATTACCAAAAGTTTGAAATATTTAGGAGAAGTTTATGAATATTCCGTTTTTTAGAAGGAAAGGGTAGTATAGTGAGCGAAGTAGTACACACAGAATATTGTTTCTGATACTTCCTTCTGAGGTGCCTTTATGCGCTTGATGGTTAGAATACTTCACATAGCAATAACCCTTTCACTTCTCCTGATAGGTTATGGTTCAATTATTGTATCGGCGGCTAACCCATATCCATCCCAAGAAATTACAAATTGGCAAATGAAATGGGGAGCTGAAACAGGAAATACAGGGAAAGAGATTCCGTGGGGTGAAGGCCAGCAAAGCTGGACGAACGTAGATTCTATGAAGGGACTCCCAGAGTTGCCTTCAAGTGTATCCTCTTCTTGGACTCGTATTACCTTACCCGATTTTAAATATGTGTCTCCTTCGGTTTATATTGATACTTTATATGCTCTTCATGTGAGGGTGTATGTGGAGGATCGGTTGATCTTCGAGGAAGATCGTAATTATATTAAAGATAACTATTCTTTGTTATTACCTTTAAGTCAAGGAGATAACGGGAAAACATTATATATCTGGACAGCAACGATGCAGGACAGAATCGGAATTAAAGACAGTGTAGTGATCGGTGAACACAGTCAATTAATCAATGATTATATTGGGAATGGACTAAGCGATGTGATTTTGGGCTGCGCTTTTTTTCTGGTGGCCATCGTTCTATTTATAAGTGCTTTATACATAAACAAAGATTATTTCTCCAGTGTTGCTTCACTAGCTGTGGTTATAGCGTGTACCGGAATCCTCTCTATAACCTACTCCCCTTTCATTTATACCTTTTACAATAAATTGGGGCCGATCAGTAATGTATGCTTGGATTTAGCCCTATTGTCACTGTTACCGGCGCTTACCTTTTTATTTGAAAAATTATTCGGTAGTGGTAAGTTCGGTATCATTCGAAAGTTTCGTCAATTTCAAGTCCTTTACTCCTCCTTTTGTTTGTTATGTCTTTTTATCAATCTCCTATCGAATAATCGCTATATTGAGTTTTATTATTTTGTTTCTACCACCATTATAGGGTTCATCCTCATTCTTCAGTTCATCCTGTTAATCGCATGTGTAATCATGTTCTCACTAAAAGGAAATAAGGACGCTATTATTTTTGCCATTGGATTTGGAACCGCTGCGTTTACTGTAGTTGCAGAGCTACTATGGTATTACATCCATAAAGGGAACTATGATTTGTTCTTGTGGAAGTGGGGACTTGTTGTTTTTATTATCTCCTTGATCGTTATTCTGGAGCGAAGATTGGCCTATAGCCATCAACAGGTTGTTAATTATTCTAGAGAACTAGAGCGTTTCAACAATGAATTGGAGCGTTCGGAAAAAATGGAGATTATTAGCGAGCTTGCTGCATCCGTAGCTCATGAAGTACGAAACCCTCTACAGGTAACTCGAGGCTTCCTTCAGCTGCTTAGCGAGAAATCCGTTAGCGAAGAGCAAATATATATTTCAATGGCCCTTAGCGAACTAGATCGCGCATCTAATATTATTACGGATTTCTTGACCTTTGCTAAACCGGAATTTGAGACGATCTCTAGTCTGAATTTATATGATGAATTCAAGCATATTGAGAGTATTATGCAGCCCCTATGTCATATAAATGGAGGAAAGATGATTCTGGATGTATCCGGCCAATTATGGGTGAAAGGAAATTCCTCGAAGTTTAAGCAGGCATTCATCAACATTATCAAGAACAGCATTGAATCGTTCAGTGAGGAAGGGTTCATTTATATGTCGGTATATGGTGAAGATGACAAAGTGATTATTCACATCAAAGATAACGGGGAAGGGATGGACGCAGATGTTCTGCATCGACTAGGAGAACCGTATTTCACCAAGAAAAATAAAGGAACAGGCTTAGGCTTAATGGTTACCTTCCGCATCATTGATGCTATGCAAGGTGAAGTGAGATTTACAAGCAAAAAAGGAGTAGGAACCGAATCCATTACCATACTGCCATTGGCAGAAGCTCCGGATGATTCCTACTCCCTATGAGGTTAATCTTGCTGTCTTACCAAGAACCGCGTGGTGCTGCGGTTGCTTTCAATACATCTGATGATGGACTTGGTGGAATTACAAGATAGAATTCATTTGAACCTTCTTCAACGGCTTTCAAGGTAACGCTGTCGGGAATGATTACGCCTAGCGCTTCTTGGAGAGCTGCTTTTGGATCTGCGAGTAGTCTTTTCTTGAAACTTGGATCTTCCCATGCCTTTTGAATGACTTGATTTCTAAGAACTGCTTCTGACATAATAATCACCCTTCCTAAATGTATATATTTACCTTTATTAATATAACATAGCAATTGTGCTAATACTATTCTTTTTTCTACAAAATAATAGAAATTATTGTATATTTTTTGACAGATAATAAAATAATCCTCCGCCTTGTAAAAGCTGCTTCTCTGCTTCGATGGAATCGGAGATCTGTTGTAAATTAGTCACCAGCATAGAGTGGAACGCAATGAGATGAGGCACATCCAAGCTTGAAGCCATAACTTTGGTATGCGTATCATGCGCTAATTCGGCATAGGTATGTAGTCCGTTTGCAGTGAATAGGAAGAATTCGACTTCTTTCGAAGTGAGTATAGTTGCACGATCACTGGATAGATAGCTTCGTGTGAGGGAGAGTAAACAATTATAACTGCCTTCTGACAAATCTTCTTTCCAGTCTTCATAGTCGTCAAGCATTTGCAGTGTAAGTAGGACAGAGTCGATCATTTCCTCAGACTGCGACACAAGGGAATCCTTACCAGATAGCAGAAGGGCAGCGGTGCTGGATAGTTTGAGCGGACTGGCTTTATAAGAGATTTTGATTCGATCATTAAGGAAATAGTCGCTGGTGGTTTCATTACTAACACTGTCTGCCCATTGAGAAATGTAACGATTAAACGAAGCCCAGAAAGAGGAGTCGTTCGGAAATAAAAGCCTGTAGATATTCAAAAATTCAACATAGAGTAGGTTCGCCAAAGGTAGTCTTTCGTAGGTAGAGGATTCTTTGCTATCCATCAGGTCATCTTGTATGAAGAAATATAGCATGAAGAAGACATTGCCCATCGACATTTGACGGGTAATGTCTGCGGAGAGTCCGCAGCCTTTCTGAAGCCAAAAGGGCAATAGATAACATATGTAATTTTTGTGGCTTTCAGCATTGAATACGTTAAAATGTTCAAGATAGGACAGACCTTGTGAATTTAGAGGCTCTGGAAACTCGGAGATGATCTTTCTGCTCTCTTGGAATACTAAGTGGAGTTCTTCTTCGTAATCATTTAGCCAATCCATTGCATCCCTCCTACAATAAAATTACAAAAAAATGGTTCTTTCGCCCTGATTATATCCTTCTCTTTATTCCATTACAACTAAAATTTAGGAGGTTTGAAGACGTATGGAGTGCTATACATTTGGTCAAATGCTTATGGCTATTCGAATGGGGCAAAAAGCTGAAACACCAGACGGCCGCATTGTGATGCGTACCACTGCGGGACTGATTTGGACCAGTGGGATATTGAATGGGAAAATGGTAGAAATCAAAGATTATTTGTTCTCTGATCTGTGGCAGATCTATGAGGATGAGGAAAGCAAGAAAGAGGGAATTGGCAGAGAAAAGCATGAAGAACGGGAGCGGGAGATGCTTGAGAATCAATATGAAGAGCTGCGATTAGTGAGCCGTAAACGCTAAATTCAACGTTCGACTCGCCAATCGCAGCTATAAAGAGGAAATTACTTCGATTTTAATGCTTCGTATTGACCTCTTAGACGTAGAAGTCTCCAGATACTTTGATCCAAGCCGCCGAGTCGGTTTCGCTCGGTCCACAATAGACGATATTGGTGAAGAAGCACATTCAGATCATTGATTTGTTTCGTAATCAGGTTAGGGTCAATCGAATCTGGTGCGGATGCGAGCTGCAGTTTGATTCTGCCAAGCTGCACAGCGTGCTTCACAAAATGGATTCCGTTACTCAGTTCCTCTAGGACAAGATCAGCATCATCACATTGAAGATCAAGTCCCGAGAGACGTGCTTCGATAGAGAGCAGGTATTCCTCGAGATTGTTGAAATGTTCTTCGGTAAGTTTCTCTACGATTAACAAATTGTCGAGATTGGTGCGAAGAAGCAGGGACATTTCCGTATCATTTGAACGATTAATCTCGGATTCAAACTGATAGTAATTGCCGAGATCAAGGAGCAATTGGCCAATACCCTCAGAGCGATCCGCGAAAACGAATGTATTAAAATAATTTGCAGTGTCCGCTGCTAGATTGTTATCTACATTCCAGGCAATTGCAGCACCGTAAGCATATCCAGCATAGCTGATTGGGAGATGCTGCCAGTGTCCGTGATCACCCCAATCGGTAATGAGATAGCCAATGGCGCCATTGTTCTTGCCATGAATAGCTGCGCTACGCAGATTGGCGAGCATATTGTCACTGCGCCCTGTAATGGAGTTCCATGAGCTGGTGCCTGGGCAGACATAGAAAGGAATACCTGCTTCACGGAATTTGAGAGTATCCGACTCGAAAGGATGTTCCGCACTGTAACCCCATTCCATAGCAATAATATCTTTAGGCAGGTGAGGGATTAGTTCGGGATGTTGGATAATAATATCGCCCCAGAATTGCATCGTTTTGCCGCGTTTCGTAACGAGCTCATAAATCTTCTGAAGGAAAGATAAATAGATCTGACCTTTGCCTTGTGATTCAGCTAGCGCTTTACTTTTACCAAGACCAAGCTCATACGTCTCATCACAGCCTACATTAAACTGATTAGAGGTAAAGTAAGGAAGCAGATCGTCGAACATTTTTTCTAGCAGAGGGAGCACGGCAGGATCTTCGGTGTCAAAAGTACCTGGATGCATAAATAGTCCTTCTGGATATACGTCCCCCATATACAATTCCTTCGGAAGCATAAAGCCTTCTGGAATTTCGGCCAAAGCGTTGAATTCAGAACGGGAAAGCCAGCCTTCCATATGTCCAAAGCTATTCTGGTTCGGAACAAGCTCAATATAACGCGCCTTGCAGTAGGTATCTAGAAGCAAGATTTCCTCTCCAGTTATCGGAGTTTCAAGCTCCCACACTTGAGGGAAAGATTCATACGCGAACGGAGCACCTTCTATATATAGCTGAAGTTCGTTCATCTTCAGATCGGCCATAAGGTCAATGATTCGGTATAAGGTTTCTTGCTTCGGAATTTTATTGCGGCTGATATCTATAGTTATACCTCTGGCTCCAAAATCAGGTTCATCGCGAATATGCAGATTCGGAATAGATTTTCCGTTTTGTTCTATGATTTGTTTCAGGGTTGCTACCGCGTAGAAGGCTCCGACAGGTGAGCTATAGGAGACAACGATCCCACTCTGGTCGACAAGAATCTCATATGCTTGCTCAGACAATAATGCCACATAGCAAAAGATACAGGCGGATACAACGGTTGGACGTGTACCAATGGATAAGGTCAGATGAAGATTCAAGGCTTGTTTAATCACAGCTTGCAGCTTTTGTGCAGCTGGCATTGCACATTGTTCTCCTGTACTAGGAAGCACGATGCTTCCGCTTATTGGAAAACGGAATGAGCCTTGTGACAATGTGATTTCACGCGGATTAGGTAGAAGCAGTAGCGTAGAATGATTAAGCATAGCGTGGACACCTCTTATTCATGTAGAATATGATCAACTTCACAATAACCTTATCACTACTAAACACGGGAAGGAATGTCTATAATGTCCAAGCACATGGATTATATGATCAGCCCATATCCAATTCGAATTATTGATCCAAAGGTTGAGTCCTCCAAACTGAAGCTTAAAAATATAAGAGTAGGACAAGCCGGTCATTTGCCAGGAAGAACGTTATTCCGTTCAGGCGTAGTTTTTGAACACTGGGCTATTGTTTACATAGTATCTGGTGGTGGCACCTATATGGAGACTTCGGGGAAAGAACAGCAGGTGCGTGAAGGTAGCCTATTCTTTTTTCGCCCAGGATATAGTTACAATTTCGGTCCACCACCTGGAGGGAGCTGGGATGAGTATTATATTAATTTTAACGGAACACGTGTATCTGAATGGTTGGAATCAGGTCTGATTGCAGGTGGGAATGTGTTCCAAGCGAATTCGATCATGGGTCTTTCGACCTTATTTGAAGAAGTGCTGAAACGAATGGAAAGTGGAGAACCAGCAGATGCGGATCGGGCCGCATTACTCGTTGAAAGAATGCTATTGGAGTGTTCATTTATAATAGAAGAAAAAAGTTGGAATGCTCAGGCAGATTATATGCGTCAGATTCGGGAGGACCTGAATTTATGCATTTATGGTGAAATGGACCTAGAGCAAATTGCGGCTAAACATCATATCTCGATGTCTACCCTTCGTCGTCTTGTTCGGCGTAGTAGCGGGTATCCGCTTCATGAATATATTCACCGTCTTAAAATGGCAGAGGCCAAAAAGCTGCTTCTCAACACCTCATTACAAGTTAAAGAAATTTCTGGTATGCTTCATTATAATGATCCGTTCTATTTTTCTCGTTTGTTTAAAAAATATATGGGGATTGCACCACAGCTGTGTCGAAGTAATATATAAATCGACATCATTCTACTTATTTCATGGGTTTAATTTACATAAATGTGATAGTTCTTATTAACTAAAGTTTATGAAATAGTTAAAAAATGGACTTTTGATTCCTGAAAAATGAAAAAAATAATTGTAATTTTTTTCTTATTGGAAGCGCAAACATAGAGAATGTCAACTTGTTATTGTGATTTTTCTCATGTATGATGCTTTTAACAAGCATAGTACAATCTCACATTTTCCACAAAAACTGGAGAATAAGGTGGTGGGATGAAAATCAAACCAACTGCAGAAGACAAACTGATCACGTTTTACAGGTATTTTTCTTTGTCCCTCACATCACTCATGTATCTTCTAGATAAAATGGGGCCTTCCGTAATATACAAATCCCTTGTTATTGCTACACTATTTCTATTTGCACAAACGTTCTCATTTTGTTATCGGAAACTACGAAGCAGACCACGGACTCTCGTCTTGGCTGTTAGTATAGAGATGGTGGGAATTATTTTACTGACCTTATTTACTGGTGGGTTCGAAAGCTCCTTTAGGTTGTATGTGCTTAATCCCGTGTTGATTGCTGCAGGATCGTTATCCATTTATTTTGGTTGGTCTTTGCTCTTTAGTTACATCAGCGCTTTTGCGGTGCTCTGTTATTTTTTCATCAATTCGGCGAACAAAACGTTTCTAGAAGTTGTGTCTGTAAATGGGAATCTGTTTCTAACGCTGGTACTAGCTGTTATAATAATGCAGAGCGTTAATCGGATGAAGCATCAACGTGAAGAATCGATTGCTCGCGCGAAAGAGACGATGGATCATATCAAAGCGTTGTACCATATCGTGGAAACCTCAAGCCAACATGATTTCATGAACATCGGTCAAGTGATCACCGATTATGTTGTTAAGCTAACGAAGCTGGATAAAGCTTTGTTTTGGTTCGCTAAGAAAAGCGGAGAACCAGCGCCGCAGAGCAGGCAGACCGGCTGGCAGCAGGAAGAGGAACAGTTCTTATTTTCAGAACTGGGAAAACATGAACATGAATGGAGATTGCAGCGAGAGCCTATTTTTAGAAGTCTTCCGGGATTAGGGGACTTCCTGCTGATGCCTGTACGGATGAGCACCCGTTTTGTAGGGGTGATTGGACTCAAGCTAGAGTCTACAGAAGGGCTAGAAGGCCGGAGATGGTATATCCAGCAATTGATATTCCTATCTGAGCTAAGCGCGAATATTCTTGAACGTCATGAATTAGGTGTGATTGAGAACCGGCTGATCATCACGAACGAGCAGAACCGGATTGCAGATGAAATGCATGACAGTGTCTCACAGAGTCTTTTTGGTATCGTGTATGCTACTCATTCGCTGAAGGAAACGTGGAAGAAAATGACGGACTCTGAGCTGGAGGAGCAAATCGAGCTTATCCATGATTCTGCTACAAAAGTAGCCAAAGAACTGCGGATTACGATCTACAGTCTTAGTTCTAAGAAGAGCGGCGGACCTACATGGCTAGGTATGGTAAGATCGCATTTGCAGAGCTTATCCAGATTAAATGATGTCGATATTGAATTAAAAATAACGGGCGATGACTTTAGTCTCCCTTATCCTTACCACAAGGCGCTTTTTCGGATTATCTCTGAAGCCACTGGGAATGCCATTAGGCATGGTGCCGCTAGTCGAGTAGATGTGGAGTTATCTCTGAAGCCGAACTGGATCCGCTTATTGATTTGTGATGATGGTGTTGGATTTGATACAGATCTGTTATGGATTGAATCCGAAGATAGTGCAAGTGGTCTTGGCATGAAGAATATGCAATATTTGACGCAGTCGCTAGGTGGCGACTTCCAGCTGTCCAGTAATGAAAATATGGGAACGAGAATCTTGATCTCCATTCCTGTGGGTGTAGCTGAATTAAAGAATGCATAAACTTTAGGGCGGGAGGTCGTTTCTATGAAAATCGTCATTGTAGATGATCATCCTCTAGTTAGAAGAGGGCTGGCATCTGTTATTTCGATGCAACCGAATGTGAAGTTTGCTGGAGAGGCGACGAATGGCCAAGAAGCGCTTCTTGTGATTGAGGAGACGCAGCCTGACCTCGTACTCATTGATCTTAAACTAGCGGATGAATCAGGACTCGATGTCATCAAGACAGCACGTGCTCGTGGTATCGTTAGTAAGTTTATTCTGCTGACATCATCTGCAAGCAGAGAGGATTTTCTGAAAGCTGAGGAAGTGCTGGTAGACGGATATGTACTGAAAGAGGCATTGCCAGAAGAGTTACTATTTGCTATTCAGTTGGTCCACAAAGGGAGAAAGTATTATGATCCTGGTCTGATGGAAGATAAGATGCGAATGAGTGGAAGCAGTCCGACAGATGAATTGACGCCGAAAGAGAAGGAAGTCCTAATCGAACTAGGACAGGGCGCTTGCAATAGAGAAATTGCCTCACGTCTTTTTATTAGTGAATTTACAGTGAAGAAGCATGTCAGTCAGATTTTAGCGAAATTACAGGTGGCAGATCGTACACAGGCGGCGCTTTATGCAAATGCTGTCGGATTGACTAAATATGAAATGTCATTTGAGTAAAAGTACGACATAAAATGGAGTTTATACATGAACACGGACAAGATGTCCGTGTTTTTTGTGCGTTCACCCTCCATATGGTACTAAAGTATACCATCCCCCCCTCTTAAGGTGTAAAGCACCTTACTCCAAAGTGAACAGGAAAGTAATGATATGACCCATGTGGCGAATGATGTGGATTGATAGAATTAAAGCAACAACTGAAACTTTCATGAATTATTTCAGAATGTAATTTATGCGGAAGGAGGGTTACTGTGGAAAAGACGATTCTGGATTACATTAACCTGATTAAAAAAAGGTTTTGGCTCATCATGGTATTCGTTTTGATCTCCTGTGCTACTACTTACTATGTTAGTAAAAACTTCGTTGTACCCGTCTATTCCGCTTCCGGACAGCTGCTAGTCAATAACATCGTGAATACGCCCGAGAGCAACAATCTTAACGATTTGAGCTTTAGCTTAAATCTAATTGAGAGTTTCAAGGAAATTATTAAATCGCCCACCATCATGAAGAGCGTAATAGAAAGTCATCCGGAATTTGGACTGACGTCTGAAGAACTGAGCAAGAAGCTAGAGATTAAATCTTCAGAGAAGAGTCAGGTGATCAACCTTAGTGTTCAGGATGAAAGCTACACCAAGGCTGCCGGAATCGTAAATGCGGTTTCGCAGACATTCATTCGTGACTTGCCATCGCTGATGAGGGTAGACAATGTTACCTTTCTCACACCGGCCGATCCGACGGATGTTCCAGGGCCCTCGAACGGCGGGTTCGCTATGAATCTCGTCATCAGCTTTGTAGTATCGCTAATGGCTGCATTAGGAATCATTCTGCTGATGGAAACACTCAACGGTACATTAAGGTCTGAAAAGGAAGCAGAGGTTGACCTTGGNNGCCATGATCGCAACCATTCGCAAACGCGATTTGGTTAAAGCGACAGATGGCAAAACAAGAGTGAAGGAGGGTGCTTATGTTACGGCTAAATAAGAGTCTGATTTCCAACATTAATCCATCCTCGTCGATCTCGGAATCGTTCCGATCGCTGCGCACGTATATTCGCCAGCTTGGGCTGGCACAGGGCAACGGAGGAAAAGTGCTGCTCTTTACCTCAGCTGAAGCTGGAGCGGGCAAGACGACAATTCTGTCCAATCTCGCGGTTTCTTTTGTGCAGGAGGGGAGAAAGGTAGCTGTCATAGACTGCAACTTAAGACATCCCAGTCTCCATACGGTATTTGAAGTGGAAGGCAGTCAGGGACTTGCGGCATATTTAGACGGCATGGAGGAAGTCGATCGAATTGTTGTGCATGGAAAATTAGCTAACCTTTCGGTCATCCCGGCTGGTATATCCAGAATCAGCCCTCCGGATTTACTCGGCAGCGATAAAATGATCGCTTTACTGGATGAACTGAAGGGAAGTCATGATCTAATTCTACTCGACTCACCTCCGGCGATGGATTACAGTGACGCTCGTATATTGGCCTCCCAAGTGGATGGCGTCATTCTCGTAGCCAGNNTAGCCAGATATGGGAAGTCAAAAAGGGAATCCATTCGTAAGGTCAAGGTGCTGATGGAGCAGGCCGGTTCACAGATTATCGGTATTGCCATGAATCAGGCGAAATAACGGTAATCGAGCATTAGCAATCGAAGTGAACTCCAATAAATAGATTTTAGGAGGTAAAGTGCGATGAAGAAAGTGAAAAAAGTAATTATACCAGCAGCAGGACTAGGAACGCGCTTTCTTCCGGCGACAAAGGCAATGCCTAAAGAAATGCTTCCAATCATCAATAAACCTACTATTCAGTACATTGTCGAGGAAGCTATTGCTTCCGGAATTGAAGACATCATTATTGTAACAGGTAAAGGAAAACGAGCAATTGAGGATCATTTTGATAACGCGTTTGAATTGGAATCTCGACTCCTGGAAGATGGCAAGCTGGAAATCCTGAAAGAGGTTCAGCGTTCTTCCAAGGTTGAGATTCACTATATNNCGTCTCGGTCATGCGGTATGGTGTGCGAGACGATTTATCGGTGATGAGCCTTTTGGCGTAATGTTAGGTGACGATATCGTAGTTGGGCAAACCCCTTGTCTGAAACAGCTGATTGAGCAATATGAAGAAACGCAAAACTCGGTCATAGGTGTTCAGCAGATTCCTGATGAATTTACGAATCGTTACGGGATCATCGAACCCGATCTGCAGGACGGGAAACTGTACCGAGTTAATAATTTTGTGGAGAAGCCAGCGCTGGGTACAGCCCCTTCTAATTTGGCAATCATGGGCCGCTATGTATTTACACCAAAGATCTTCAAGTATCTTGACTTGCAAGAAAAAGGTGCCGGTGGAGAAATTCAGCTGACAGATGCCATTCAAAAGCTGAACCAAAGCGAACGCGTATATGCCTATAACTTTGACGGAACGAGATATGATGTCGGCGAGCGACTGGGATATATTTTGACAACACTAGAATTTGCACTGCAAAGCGATGATTTACGGTATCCGATTATGGATGCTATGGCGGACTGGCTTAGTAAAGCAGGACAAACCAGCCTGAGCAGTTAAATGGATATTCCCAAAAATTCAAGGAGGAATGAAGAGAGATGAGCATGCAAAAAATGCCGGAAGACTATGAGGCCGTCCTGCCGAAACTTTACATGCTACATGCCAAAGAAGGAAAGAAAGAAACGGAGTTCTATCTGGTAATGAAACGGATGATCGATATCTTTTTTTCCACTCTTGGTCTTCTCATATTGCTGCCCTTATTCGGCTTGGTAGCGATCCTGATCAAACTGGAGGACCCGAAAGGCAAAGTGTTCTTTCGGCAAAATCGCGTGGGTAAGGATGAAAAACAATTCCCAATGTATAAGTTCAGATCCATGGTGAGTAATGCTGAGGAATTAAAGGAAAACTTACTCGCTTATAACGAAGTGAGCGGTGCGATGTTCAAGATCAAGAATGATCCTCGGATCACGCAGATTGGCAGATTTCTGCGGAAGACAAGTATAGATGAGTTGCCTCAGCTGTGGAATGTCCTGCTGGGTCACATGAGTCTAGTTGGACCACGTCCTCCGCTTCCGGAAGAGGTGGCACAGTATACAGAATATGATAAACAGCGGCTCACGGTTACACCGGGCTGTACCGGATACTGGCAAGTGAACGCCAGAAACAGCGTCGGCTTCGACGAAATGGTACAACTGGATCTAACCTACATCCATATTCGAAGTACTCGACTGGATCTGAAGATTATTGCCAAAACCGGACTAATGTTGCTCGGTTCGAAAGACGCTTATTAATATTATGGAAATTAGGTGAATGCCGATGAATGTCTACGGAATCGCTCCTAAGGTTTCCATTATCATCTGTACTTACAATCGATCAGATTTATTGATCACAACGCTACAGTCACTATTAACACTGGATGATTTGGAGCAGGCCGAAATTATTGTAGTAGATAACTGCTCTAAAGATGATACAGCAGCTTGCGTCAAGAAGTTCATAGCTGCGCATGGGGCAGTTCTGGATATCCGCTATATGATGGAGCCCGTGCAGGGATTGTCTGCGGCTCGCAATACAGGGATTCTAGCTTCGAGAACGCCACTCATTGCATTTCTTGATGATGATGCGATCCCTTGCCAGACATGGATTACGACGATTGTCAGCACCTTTGAAAGTAAACCTGAAGTGATGGCTATGGGAGGGAAGATCGCTCCGATCTTCGAAAGCAAACGTCCGGAATGGCTGATCAAACCATTCGAACTTCCGTATACGATCGTTGATCTAGGCAGTCGAATCAAGGAGTATCCGGCCCATCTTCATCCTTGCGGAGCTAACATGGCGATGCGCAAGCTCGTGTTTGACATCAGTT